>DATFPO010000001.1:0-7401 GCA_035264745.1 Solirubrobacteraceae bacterium
TCGAGGCGCATCCCGGCGCACACCTTGGCCACCCCCACCGGGTGGGTGATGAAGTCCTCCCCCGAGCGCCGGCGCTGGTCGGCGTGGTGCTCGCACGAGAACAGGAAGGCGGCCTCGACCGCGTCGCGATCGATGGTGAACCGCGCCTCGTCGGCATGCTCCTCGACGATCGCGAACAGGTCGCCGAGGAGGCGCGCCTCGCTCGTGGACAGCGAGTCGAGCCGCTGGGGCGCGGACTTCCCGGCGCGGGTGCGGACCCCGACCGGCGCGCGCTCCACCACCGCCGTGCCGCCGCCCGAGCGCGACCGGGCCGAGGCGCCCCGCCCGGACTTGGGGGCGCGGGCGGTGCGCTTGCGCGGCGCTCCGTTGCCGGCCGTCCGCGTCGGCGGCTTGCGTGAGCGAGCCTTGCCGTCCTTGGCGGCGGGCGGCTTGCGCTTGCCGCCGCCCGAGGCGGCCGCCCGGGGCTTCACGCCGCTCGTGCTGTCGGCCGGCTCAGGTATCGCTCTCCATCCTCTCTTCGATGCTCGTATGCGCGGAAGGCCGGGGACCGCTCCAGCGCAGTCCGCCCGGCCGCCGTCAGGCTCACGGCGGCTCGATCCCGGTCGAGGCTGACGAGGCGCAGCTCCGCGAGGACCCGCAGCAGCCGGCCCGCCAGCGCCGGCGAGCGCGGCCGGTCCGCGTCGGCGCGGAGCACCGTCTCGAGCTCCTCGCCGGCCGCCCCGTCCCGGTCCCGAAGTGCCCGGTAGAGGGCGGCGAGCGGAGCGCGCAGACCGTACTCCTGCTCATTGATCTGTCGGGCAAAGCGTAGCTCAGGCTCCCCCCAGGCCATATGGGCGAAACCCCCGGGGCCGCCGGCGTGGAGCAGGCCGGCCCGGTGCTCGTGCGCCGGCGGGTCGAGGGCGATGACATGCCCGAAGCCGGCGCCCAGCCCGGGATCGCGCTCCAGGGCGTCCCAGGAGCACAGCGCGAAGCCGCCCAGCCGCCCGCGCAGGCCGCGCAGCCGGGAGGGCACGTGGGCGCACACCACCAGGACGGCCTCGCCGCTTGTGACCGCGTCGGCGACCGTGCCCGCGATCCCCCGTCCCCGGCGGTCGATCTCCACGCGCGGCGCGCCCGCCTGCGGCGCGGCCCGCGGCCAGGGCTCAAGCTCGGCATCGAGCTCCTGCACCACTCCCGGCCAGTAGCCCGCCGGCTCGCCCAGGACATTGATCGGCGCCGGCCGGCTCGCCCTGGCGCTGCGCAGCACCAGCCGCGGCTCCACCGCTCCGTTCCAGGCATGGGGCTCGAGCCGGAACGTGGCGTCGACCGGCTGATCGACCGGCGTGGGCAGCCGGCCGCCGGGCACCCCGAACGCGACCGCGCGGCAATGGGCGCCACCGCCGTGGACGGCGAAGCGGACGTGCTTGCCGTCCCCCATCGAGACCGGCGCCGAGAAGGCGGCGGCCGGCAGCAGCAGCGACACCTCGGGGTTGGCGACCCCGAACGGCGCCAGGCGTTGCAGCTCCTCGGCCAGCGCCAGGTCCAGCCCATCGCCGCACACCACCGCGTCGACGTTTTCCACCGGGACCAGGTCCTCCTGGGCCAGCGCGGCGGCCGCGTGGGCCTCGAACGCGGCGGTGAAGCCGGGCAACTGCGAGCGCTCGAGCTCCAGGCCCGCGGCGGCGCGGTGGCCTCCGTGGCGGGCCAGGTGCCGCCGGCATGCGGTCAGCCCGCCCAACAGGTCGAAGGCCGGAATCGAGCGCCCCGACCCGGTCCCGGTCTCGCCCTCCAGCGCGACCAGCACCGTGGGGCGGTGGTGGCGCTCCGCTATCCGCGACGCCACGATCCCGATGACCCCCGGGTGCCAGTTCTCGCCGGCCAGCACGTAGGCGGCCCGGTCGGGGCGCTCCGCCACCTGCGCCTCGGCGGCGAACAGGATGCGGGTCTCGACGTCGCGGCGCCTGGCGTTGGCCTCGTCGAGCTCCGCCGCCACCTGCTTCGCCCGCTCCTCGTCCTCGGTGAGGACCAGCTCCAGGCCGGCATCGGCTCGGTGCAGGCGACCGGCGGCGTTGATGCGCGGGGCCAGACGGAACGCCACGGTGTGAGCATCGACCGCCGCCGGGTCGAGCTGGGCCACCCCCATGAGCGCTCGCAGCCCCGGCTTTGCGGTCCCGGCCAGCGCCCGCAGGCCCTGGCGGACCAGCCGCCGGTTCTCTCCGACCAGCGGGACGCAGTCGGCGACCGTGGCCAGGGCGACCAGGTCCAGGTCCTCCTCGGCGGCCGCCGGCTCGCCCGCCGCCAGCTCGAGCGCCTCGGCCAGCTTGGCCGCCACACCCGCGGCGCACAGCTGCGGGCAGGGGTAGCCACCCAGCCCGGGGTGGACGATGACCGCGGCGGGAAGCCGGCCGTCGGCCGAGGGCTGGTGATGGTCGGTGACCACCACCTCCATGCCGGCCGCGACCGCCGCGGCGACCTGGTCGACCGCCGTGATGGCGCAGTCCACGGTCACCAGCAGCCGCGTGCCCCGCCGGGCCAGCGCCTCCACCGTGGCCGAAGACAGCCCGTACCCGTCGTCCAGCCGCGAGGGCAGGAACCAGTCGACCACCCCGCCCAGGCGGCGCAGGCACCTCACCAGGATCGCCGTGGAGCAGATCCCGTCCACGTCATAGTCGCCTTGGACGGTGATGCGGGAGCCGGCGCGGACGTGGCGCAGGATGGTCGCCACCGCGTCCTCCATGCCGCGGCACAGGAGCGGGTCGTGGCGGGCGTCGGCGGCCAGGAAGGCCCGGGCGTCGGCGGGCGCGCCCACGCCCCGTCGCACCAGGACCTGCGCGAGCGTGTGGGAGACGCCCAGCTCGCGCTCGAGGGCCAGCGCGTCGCGGAACCGGTAGGGCGCGAGGTCGAGGCGGGGCGTCTTGCGCTCGGCGGGCACGGCGCCCGCAGCGTAGGTGGGCGCCGCGACGGAACCGCGCGTCCGCCGCGCCGGGCCAGGTGGGTCAGCCGGCGCGCGAGCGCCGCATGCCCTCGAGGTAGGCGACGGCGATCCCCGCCAGGGCGCCCGGGATCGCCTCGAGGGCGGTCAGCAGGTGGATGGATCCCGGGCCGGGAACCGCCACGCCGTTGACGATGAGCCCGAACGCGATCGCCCCGATCAGGGCGCCCAGGAAGGCCCCCACGATCCCACCCCAGAAGCGATCGGGCAGGAAGATCGTGAAGTGCCAGATGGCCAGCCCCATCATGGTCCAGGCCAGGAGCGCCATCAGCGATTCCTCCCGTGCCGCCGGGTGCGGCGCTTGGCGGCCGCCCCGGGCTGGCGCTTGGGCTTGCGTGGCTTGGTCGGGCGGGCTCCGGCGGTGGCCGAGGTCACGCCCGGAGGGGCCGACCTCGGCCCGTCGGGCTCGCCGTTCTCCCCGGGATCGCCGTCAGTCTCCAGGTCGCGGACCAGCTCGTCGAACTCCGGCTGGGAGATCTGCTCGGGCGCCTGCGGCGCGGTCAAGCGCTCGCGCCGGCGGCCGCTCGCGCTCGCGGGCGGCGCGTCCACCGCGACGCCGGCGACGGTCGCGACCGCGTAGGCCGGCACCACGCCGCCGGACTCGCGCCGGATGCGCTCCGCGCGCTGCGAGTAGACCCGCTCGCGCTCCTTCCAGTGAGTCAGGACCGGCGAGGCGATGAAGATCGACGAGTAGGTGCCGGAGGCCACCCCGACCAGCAGCGCGAAGGCGAAGTCCTTCAGCGTCTCGCCTCCGAACAGCAGTAGCGCGGTGACCGGCAGCATGGTGCTGAAGCTCGTGGCCAGCGAGCGGGTGAGGACCTCCGACATCGAGCGGTTGACGATCTGCGAGAACGCCGCCCTGGGCATCCGGGGCACGTTCTCCCGGATGCGGTCGAAGACGATGATCGTGTCGTAGAGCGAGTAGCCGAGGATCGTGAGCAGCGCGGCCACCGTGGCCGTGGTCACCTCCCGGCCGGTGAGCGAGTAGACGCCGCCGGTGATCAGCAGGTCGTGCATCAGGGCGATCAGGACCGGGACGGCGTACTTCCACTCGAATCGCAGCGCGATGTAGGCGGAGATCACGAGCAGCGAGGCGATGATCGCGATGATCGCCGTGCGGGCCACGGTCTGGCCGAACGTCGGCCCGATCGACTGGTTGGAGAAGGTGTTGCCCACCCCGAAGCGCTGGTCGAGCGCCTGGCGGACCTGCTGGACTTTGGCCGGCTGCAGCTTGCGGGTGGCGATCTGCACGACGTTGGCGCCCAGCGCGCGGTTGTCGGCTCGCTGGATCTTGGCGTCGGGAAACCCCTGGGCCGCCATGACCGAGCGGACCTGGTTCTCGGTGGCGGGCCGCTGCAGGGCGGTGGTGATTCGGGTGCCGGACTCGAAGTCGATGCCGAAGTTGAGCCCCTTGGCGCCGATGGACAGCGCGCCGATCAGCAGGATGACCCCCGACATCGAGAAGAACCACTTGGAGGCGCCCATGAAGTCGGCGTGCCAGCGATGGCGCTGCTCCCCCGCGCCCAGGGCGGAGGGGCGGCCCATCAGGCGGGAGTGGCTCAGGTTGCCGAGGATCGCCTGGGTGGCCAGCACCGCGGTGAACAGCGACACGATGGTGCCCACGCCCAGGGTGAATGCGAACCCCTTCACGCCCGCGGTGGCCAGGATGAACAGGATGAACGCGGTCATCAGCGTCACCACGTTGGCGTCGAGGATCGACGAGAACCCCTTCTTGTAGCCGGCGGCGATCGCGCGGGGGATGGCGTTGCCGGCGCGCACCTCTTCCTTTACGCGCTCGAAGATCACGATGTTGGCGTCGGCGGCCACTCCGATCGTGAGGATCAGTCCCGCGATCCCGGGCAGGGTGAGGGTGATCGGGATCAGATTGATCAGCGCGTAGAGGTAGAGGGCATAGACGCCGAGGGCGGCCACCGCGATCAAGCCCAGGACCCGGTAGAAGACGATCAGGAACAGCGCCACCAGCCCCAGGCCGACCGCGCCGGCGATCAGCCCCTGGTGCAGGGCCTCGCGGCCCAGCGTGGCCGATACCTGCGACTGCGAGATCAGCTCCAGCTTGACCGGCAGCGCGCCGATCTTGAGCAGGTTGGCCAGGTCCTGGGCGCTCTGGATCGTGAAGCTACCCGAAATCTGGGCCCCCGTCCGCCCGTCGATGCCGTCCGGGTTCTGGTTGAAGTCGATGTAGGGCCGGGAGACGAGCTGGTTGTCCAGCACGATCGCGAAGTGCTGGAACGCCGCCTGGGCGGGCTCACCGGGGATCTGCTGCGCGACCCCCCGCTGGGCGATGTGCCGGGTGACGGCCTGGAACTGCTGGCGGCCATGGGTGCTGAAGCCGAAGGTCACGATCGGCTGGCCGGTGCCGCCGGGACCGTTGTCGAAGTTCTGCTCGGGGTTCTTGAGGTCGGTGCCGTTGAGCGACGGGTCGTCGTTGAGCACGAACCACCGGTCGGGGAGGTTCTTGGGAGCGGGCTGTCCAGGCTGCGGCTCGGGCTTCTCGGCCTTGACCACCACCGTGCCGGTATCGACCTTGAGCACCCGGGTGCCCGGAGGCTGGCGCTGCCGGGGCAGCTCGGAGTAGAGATCGGAGGGCGAGCCCTCGGGGCCGGAGACGAGCCGATGGTCGGGCCCGGTCGAGAACAGGTAGTACTGGTTGTTGGTGGTGTTGTTGGCGTCGCGATGGGGCGGCCGCTGGGACGCCCGCAGCACCGCGTCGTAGAGGCTGGGGAGCGGCTGGTCGGTGACCATGCGATTGGTCGGGTCGGGCTTGCCGTTGGGCCCGATCACGTTCGGCTCCCAGTCGTAGAAGAAGAGCTGCGCGGTCTTGCCGACCTGGTTGATGGCGCGGGCGGCGTTCTTGACGTCCGGCAGGCCGACGTTGATCTGGTCGCGGCCCGACCGCTGGATCTCGGGCTCGGCGACACCCAGCTTGTCCACTCGCTTGCGCAGGATGTCCAGCGCGCGGTCCATGGCCTGCGCGTCGATGGTGGGCTGCTGGGGGGTCGGCTTGGCCTGGTAGACCAGCTCCACGCCTCCCCTCAGGTCCAGCCCCAGGCGCGTCTTCTTGGCGTGCACCGACGTCCCGGGGATCCCGGCGATCAGCAGCACGGACGCCAGCATCAGGGCGACGACCGCGAGCAGGATGTAGCCGTTGCGGCGCCGGTCTGACATGCCGAAAGAGGGTACTGGCCGGTGTGCCTACGAGTCCGGGGTCAACACGACGAGCAGGCCTCCGTCGTCGTCGTAGGCCGGGAACAGGTCGGCCTTCGCCTGGGCGGGCAGGTCGCCCTCGGCGTGGACCTGCACCGGCTTCTGGCGCACCCGCACCCCCCACTCGAGCGCCGTGGCCACCTGGTCGGTGTCGCTCTCCCACCGCAGGCCCAGGACCTCGTTGACGGGCCGGCCGATCACCTTCTCCTCGCTGAGACCGGTGAGCTCGCGCGACCCGCGCCCGAGCCCGATCAGCCGCCCCTGCTGGTCGCAGACGAAGAAGGCCGCGTTCGGCGCCGGGTAGTAGTCGTCGAGCAGCTCGAACAGGAACCCGAAGCCGCACTTGGAGCACCCCTTGGCCTCCCGCCGGAACCCCGCCGTGCGCTCGGCGGAGGTGGTCCGATTGCCGCAGTTCGGGCAGATGAAGAGGTGCGCCATCGGCAGAGCAGGATAGAACTCCCGCGAGGGCGGCCGAGCCGCCGTGCGGGCCGGCCGGGAGCGCGGCTCAGAACAGGCTGGCCGTCCGAGGCGCCTCCAGCCCCAGGTGCTCCCAGGCGCGCCGAGTGGCGGCGCGGCCCCGCGGCGTGCGGTGGATGAACCCGCGCTGGAGCAGGTAGGGCTCGTAGACGTCGGCGATGGTGTCCTGCTCCTCTCCCACCGCCACCGCCAGCGTCGACAGCCCGACCGGCCCCCCGCCGAAGGTCACGCAGATGGCCCGCAAGATTTCGCGGTCGAGCCGGTCCAGGCCGGCGGCGTCGACCTCCAGGAGGTCGAGGGCGGCGTCGGCGATGTCGGCGTCGATGACCCCGCCAGCCCGGACCTGCGCGTAGTCGCGCACCCGCTTGAGCAGCCGGTTGGCCACCCGCGGTGTGCCCCGGCTGCGCTGGGCCAGCGCCCGCGCTCCGGCCTCGTCGATGGCGGCCTCCAGGATCGCGGCCGAGCGCAGCACGATTCGCGCGAGGTCGTCGTCCTCGTAATGCTCGACGCGATGTTGGATGCCGAACCGGTCGCGCAGCGGCGTGGTGAGCAGGCCGGCGCGGGTGGTGGCGGCCACCAGCGTGAACGGCGGAAGGTCGAGCGTGACGACCCGGGCGCCCGCTCCCTGGCCGACCGTGATGGGCAGCCGGCTGTCCTCCATGGCCGGGTAGAAGGTCTCCTCCAGCGCGCGCGGCAGGCGGTGCACCTCGTCGACGAAGAACACGCTG
>DATFPO010000002.1:0-1816 GCA_035264745.1 Solirubrobacteraceae bacterium
GGCGGAGGGGTGGCCTCGCGCATCGAGCACCGTCTGGGCGGCGGACACCCGCAGCTGCTCGGCCGCGAACGAGACCCCGAGCGGCAGCAGGCCGTAGATCAGGTGGAGGTCGGCGGCCCGCCGGCCGGCCAGGAGCAGCAGGCCTCCGAGGATCACCTGCACCACGAGCGCCGCCTGACCCGCCCGCAGGACCGCCCAGAAGGCCCGGGCCGGCCGCCGCCGGGTCCAGCCCCACGCACCCAGCACCGTCGCGCAGGCGAACAGCGCGGTGGTCGCCAGGCCGACCACCAGGTGGAGGGAGGTCATCGCGGCGCCTCGGCGCCGTGCACCCCGGGCCGCCGACCGCCCGCCCGCAGCGGGCGCGCCGGGGCGCCATTTGCGGCGGGAGCCACTAAGTAGCACTCTGCCACAAGCCGGTGGTAGAACACCGATCCCACCGTGCTCCGCAGCTACCTCCCCGCGATCGTGTTCCTCGGCCTCGGAACGTTGGTGGGCTTGGCGTTCGCGACGCTCAACACGGTCCTCGGTCCCAGCCGCGCGGTGAAGTCGAAGCAGGACCCGTACGAGTGCGGTCTTCCCTCCGAGGTCCAGGAGGGCTTCCGGTTCGGCATCTCGTTCTACCTGGTGGCGATGCTGTTCATCCTGTTCGACATCGAGGTCATCTTCCTCTACCCGGTGGCCGTGCAGCTCAAGGCATTCGGGACCTTCGCGCTGATCGAGACGATCGTGTTCATCGTCCTCCTGGCGGTGGCCTTCGTGTACGTGTGGCGGCGGGGAGCGCTGGAATGGAAGTGACCCGCGAGCCCGCCTCGGAGTTCCGCAGCCGCCAGCTGCGCGCGCGGGACATGCTGCGCGGCGACCTGGAGGGCGCCGAGCTGGAGCGCTACGTCCACGAGCGCGTCATCACCACCACGCTCGACCGCGCGGTCTCATGGGCGCGCGGCAACTCGATCATGCCCGCCACGTTCGGGCTGGCCTGCTGCGCGATCGAGATGATGAGCATGGTCGCCTCCCGCGCCGACATCGCGCGGTTCGGCTACGAGGCGTTCCGGGCCACCCCGCGCCAGGCCGACCTGCTGATCCTCTCGGGGCGCGTCTCGATCAAGATGGCGCCGATCGTCCGGCGCATCTACGACCAGATGCTTGAGCCGAAGTGGGCGATCGCGATGGGGGCCTGCGCCTCGTCGACGGGCGTCTTCAACAACTACTCGGTGGTGCCGGCCGACAAGTTCATGCCGGTGGACGTCCACGTCCCCGGCTGCCCGCCTCGCCCCGAGGCGCTGGTTCATGGCGTGCTGCGACTGCGTTCGATGATCCTCGGCGACCCCAAGCTCGGATGGCGCGAGCGCTACGGAGCCGAGGGGACCGAGGAGGTGGTCGGTCCGGTGGCCGAGCGCGGGAGCGGTCCGGGCGCCGACGCGGAGAACGTGTTCGGGCCGGGGGACACCGCGGGTGCCTGACGCCACCGGGCTCGAGCTCCTGGCCCAGGAGATCGGCAAGCACGAGCCCGACGCCGTCCTGGACACGATCTACTTCCGTGAACGGGGCACGATCCTGGTCGACCCGGCCCACGTCAGGGCGGTCATGGATGTCCTGCGCGACGCCGGCTACCGCTTCCTGTCCTCGGTCCACGGGGTCGACTACTACCCGGACGAGCCGCGCCTCGGGGTCCTCTACGAGCTGCTCGACATGGAGAGCCTCGACCGCCTCACGGTCAAGCTGCGGGTCGATACCGGCGCGCCCGAGGTGGACTCGGTGGTGGACGTGTTCCCCACCGCCAACTTCCAGGAGCGCGAGATCTACGACATGTTCGGCG
>DATFPO010000003.1:0-3540 GCA_035264745.1 Solirubrobacteraceae bacterium
TCGACCCGGTCGTCCACCGCCGCGGCGATCGCCTCCAGGGCCGCCTTCTTGGTGGCGGTGTCCAGCGGGGCCAGGTCGCGTGCCGCACGCTTGGCGGCGCGGCACACGTCCGCCACGGATTGCGTGGTGATGGCCATGGGAACAGGTTACGCGAGGCCGCTCAGCTGAGCACGAAGTAGTCCCGGTGGACGGCCTCCTCCGTCGCCCGGGGCAGCACCTCGCGAACCTGCGGGGACTTCATCCCCTTGATGCGCCGGAGCTCCGCCGCCGAGTAGTTGCAGATCCCCTTCCCGATCGTCGCGCCGCCGTCGACCACGTCGACCGCGTCCCCGGCATCGAACTCTCCGCTGACGTCCACGACGCCGACCGGCAGCAGCGAGGTCCCGCCCTCACGCAGCGCTCGCGCGGCGCCCGCGTCCACCACCACCCGGCCGTGGCTGGGCTTGGCGTACTTGAGCCAGAGCTTGAAGCTTGAATAGCGCGACGTGCGAGGCGGGAACCGGGTGCCCGTCCGGCCGCCCCGGATGGCCGCCGCGACCGCCTCCTCGTCCAGCCCGCTGGCAATCACCGTCTCGATGCCGGCCGCGGTCGCCATCTCCGCCGCCACCACCTTCGAGCGCATTCCGCCGGAGCCCAGCGGCGAGGTGGCGTGCCCGATCTCCAGCTCCGACAGCGACTCGAAGTCGGTGACCTCCCCCACCAGCGGCGCGCTCGGCAGCGTGCGGGGGTCGGCGGTGTGGAGCCCGTCGGTGTCGGTCAGCAGGACCAGGCGGCGCGCGCCCACCAGGATGGCCACCTGGGCGGCCAGGAAGTCGTTGTCCCCGAACGAGATCTCGTCGGTGGTGGTGGTGTCGTTCTCGTTGATCACCGGAACCACGCGCCAGTCCAGCAGCTTGCGCAGCGTCTGGCGGGCGTTGAGGTAGTGGGTCCGGGCGCTCATGTCGAAGAAGGTCAGCAGGACCTGGGCGCTGGGCACGTCGTGTTCGCGCAGCAGCTCGTCGTAGAAGCGGTAGAGCTTGCCCTGCCCCACGGCGCTGGCGGCCTGGAGCTCGTCCATGGCGCGAGGCCGCGCGCCGCCGCCCGCGGCGGGCAGCCTGAGGCCGAGCACCCTCATCCCGCGCGCGATCGCGCCGCTGGTCACCAGCACCACGTCGCGCCCGGCGCGGTGAACCTCCGCCACCGCCCCGCACACCGAGCGCAGCACGCCGCCGCGCACCTCGCCCGCCTCGTCGGCGACGATGCTGGAGCCCAGCTTCACGACGGTGGCGCTCATCGCGCCCGCAGCTTAGAGAGCCGCCCGCCCCTCGCCGTTCAGGCGCCGGGGTCGAGCTCGAACGCGATGCCGGCGATCTCGACCTCGTCGCCGGGCTCGAAGCCCTCGCGCTCCAGGGCGTCGATCAGCCCCAGTCGGCGCAGCCGGCCCTCGAGGTAACCCAGAGCCTCCTGGTTGTCGAGGTCGTGGCGGGCGACCAGCCGCTCCACCGCTTCGCCGGTGACCCGGAAGCGTCCGTCGCCCACCCGTCGCACGTCGAGACGGCGACGGCCGCCGGGCCGGAAGACCCGGTGCTCGGCCAGCTCGGGCTCGCCGGCCGGGAGGGGCGCCCGCTGGCCGGGACCCTCGACCGTCACCTCGCGGGCGAGCGCCTCGGTCAGCGCGTCGAGGCCCTCGCCCGTGGCGCTCGACGTGACCACGACCGACCGCGCCCCGCCCAGCCTGGAGCGCCATCGGCGTGCGGCGGCCTCGCGCTCGGGCGGGGGGGCGAGGTCGGCCTTGGAGAGCGCCAGCATTCGGGGCAGGGCCGCGAGGCCCGGGTCGTGCGCCCGCAGCTCGGCCTCGACCACCTCGAAGCTCTGCGCCGGGTCGGAGCCGTCGGCGGGCGCCAGGTCGAGGACGTGGACCAGAAGCCGAGTCCGCTCGACGTGGGCCAGGAAGTCGTGGCCCAGGCCGGCTCCCCGGCTGGCGCCCTCGATCAGCCCGGGGATGTCGGCGATGACCAGCTGGCGGTCGCCGAGGTCCACGGTCCCCAGCACCGGCTCGAGCGTGGTGAAGGGATAGTCGGCGACCTTCGGATCGGCTCGGGTGAGCCGCCGCAGCAGCGAGGACTTGCCTGCGTTCGGGAGCCCGATCAGGCCGACGTCGGCCAGCAGCCTCAGGCGCAGCTCGATCCAGCCCTCGTCGCCCGGCAGCCCTCGCTCGGCGAACCGCGGCGCCTGACGCGTGGGCCCGGCGAACCGCTTGTTGCCGCGCCCGCCGACGCCGCCGTGCGCCACCACCACCCGGCGGCCGGGCTCCAGCAGCTCGTGGCGCGTGCCGTCCAGGCCGATCGCCTCGGTACCCGGGGGAACGCGGATGACCAGCGGCTCCCCGTCGGCGCCGTGGCGCAGGGCTCCCTGTCCGTGGCCGCCCCTGCGGGCGCGGTGATGCACCCGGCGCCGGAAGGCCTGGAGGTCGCGCAGTGAGTCGTCGCACACGAGGACGACGTCGCCGCCCCGCCCGCCGTCGCCGCCGTCGGGCCCCCCGCGCGGCACATGGGCCTCGCGACGAAAGCTCATGGAGCCGTCTCCGCCGGCGCCCGCCCGGACGTGGATCTTGGCGCGGTCGTGCAGCATGCCCGCGCCTCATCCTGACACCGGCCGCCGGACGCGGCCCGAGGCGGCGACTACTCGGCCGCCGCCTCGACCACCGAGATCACCCGACCGCGGCGGCCGGTGCGAAACTCGACGGTTCCCGGGCGGGTGGCGAAGATCGTGTCGTCGCTGCCGATGCCGGTGCCGTCGCCGGGCCTGAAGCGGGTGCCCCGCTGACGCACGATGATCTCGCCGCCGGTGACGGTCTGGCCGGCGAACACCTTGACGCCCAGCCGCTTGGCGTGCGAGTCGCGGCCGTTGCGGCTGGAGCCCAGTCCCTTCTTGTGCGCCATCGCTAGCCCTCCTTCCCGGCGGGCTTGCGGGCCGGGGACCTGCGAGCGCGCGGCTTGTCGGCGCCGTCGCCCGACTTGGCGGCCGGCTTGCGGCCCGCGCTCGACCGGCGGGCGCCGACCTTGATCTCGGTCACCTCAAGACGGGTCAGCGCCTGGCGGTGCCCGGAGCGCCGCTTGTAGCCGCGCTTGGGCTTGAACTTGAGGACCCGGATCTTGGGGCCGCGCTCGTGACCGACCACCTTGGCCGCGACGGTCGCCTTGGCCAGGTCGTCGCCGTCGACCAGCTTGTCGCCGTCCCGCAGGAACAGCGGCTCCAGCGCCACCTTGTCCCCCTCGTTCGCGGGCAGGCGCTCGACCAGCAGGGACTGGCCCTGCTCGACGCGGTACTGCTTTCCACCGGTCCTGACGATCGCGTAGGTCATGTCGGCTCGCTCAGGGCCGCCCGGTCGCCATCGCCGTCGGCCCCCCTGGCGCGGGAACGGCGCCGTCCGCCTCTGCGGCCGCGGCGCCGGGGACGGGATTGTACGTCATCGTCGGCAGGCTCCCCGCCTGGCGCGTCCTGCCCGGTGGAGTCGTCGACCAGCGAGGCGACCGCCGCCGTGCGCCCCACCTCATCGAT
>DATFPO010000004.1:0-7235 GCA_035264745.1 Solirubrobacteraceae bacterium
TTGCGGGTTCTGCGCGCAGTCGCGCTTCGCCGAGGCCGAGACGCCGATGCACGCCATGATGGAGCCCGACCAGATGCTCGAGCACGCGCGCGCCGCGGAGGCGGCCGGCGCGCACCGCTTCTGCATGGTCACCCAGGGCCAGGGGCTGTCGAAACGCGACTTCGAGAAGGTGCTCGAGGGGGCCCGCCTGGTGGCGCGCCACACCAATCTCAAGCGCTGCGCGTCGATCGGCCACATGTCGGTGGACCGGGCCCGCCAGCTCAAGGACGCCGGCATCCAGCGGGTCCACCACAACGTCGAGACCGCCGAGTCCTATTATCCCGAGGTCTCGACCACCGTCCGCTACGAGGGGCGAATCCGCACCATCGAGGCGGTCCGGCAGGCGGGGCTGGAGACCTGCGTCGGGGGGATCCTCAACCTCGGCGAGACCCGCGAGCAGCGGGTCGAGATGGCGTTCCAGCTGGCACGGCTGGAGCCCACCAGCGTTCCGATCAACCTGCTCAACCCGCGGCCCGGAACCAAGTTCGGCGACCGCGACTTCATGGACCCCTGGGAGGCGGTCCAGTGGATCGCGATCTTCCGCCTCATCCTCCCCGCCGCCCTGTTCCGGCTCTGCGGCGGCCGGGTGGAGAACCTGGGCGAGCTGCAGCCGCTGGCCGTCCGGGCCGGCCTGAACGGGGTGATGATGGGCAACTTCCTCACCACGTTGGGCAGCGCTCCCGAGGAGGACCGGGAGATGTTCGAGGACCTGGGGCTCAACGTGGCGCGCCAGCCCGACAACGGGGCCAACCCGCGACCGGACAATCGCAGCGGCCACCTCGAGGGCGAGACCCCCGACCTGGTCGCCCGCTCGCGGCAGGAGGGGCCCGCCGGCGAACGCGTGGGACTGCAGGTGCGCCTGTGGGACCCCTCCACCCAGCTGCGCTACCGGCCCAAGCGAGCGGTGCCGCCGCGCCCGGACGGCACCCCGAATCGCGCGCCCGCGGGGTGGGGCGATTAGATGACCGGGATCGAGCGGCGCCTGGAGGAGCTTCGGGAGCTGGGGCTCTATCGCCGCCTGCGCATGGTCAGCGGACCCCAGGGGCCGCGGGTGGTCCTGGAGGGCCGACCTGTGCTGCTGCTGTGCTCGAACAACTACCTCGGGCTGGCCGACCACCCCCGCGTGCGCGAGGCCGCGGCCGACGCGGCCATGCGCTGGGGTGTGGGCGCGGGCGCCTCACGGCTGGTCTCGGGCTCGATGACCGTCCACCGGCGCCTCGAGGAGTCCCTGGCGGAGTTCGAGGGGACGGAGTCGGCGCTGCTGTTCGGGTCCGGCTACCTGGCCAACACGGGCGCGATCGCGGCGCTGGCCACCGAGGGCGGCTTCGTGTTCTCGGACGCTCTCAACCACGCCTCGATCGTCGACGGCTGCCGGCTGGCCGGTGCCGAGACTTTCGTCTACCGCCACGCCGACCCCGACCACCTCGAGTGGGGGCTGCGGCGCGCGGGCGGCGCACCGTCGCTGATCGTCACCGACGGCGTGTTCTCGATGGACGGCGACATCGCGCCCCTGGAGGAGATCTGCGACCTGGCCGCCCGCCACGGCGCCCGGGTCATGGTCGACGAGGCCCACGCCACCGGCGCCCTGGGCCCCGGGGGTCGCGGCGCGGTGGCCGAGGCGGGGCTCGAGGACGAGGTCGACGTGATCATCGGCACCCTGGGCAAGGCGCTGGGGTCCTACGGCGCGTACGTCGCCTGCGACGAGGCGATCGCGACCTACCTCATCAACACCGCCCGCACCCTGATCTTCTCCACCGCCCTGCCGCCGCCCGCGGCGGCGGGAGCGCTCGCCGCCTTGGAGCTGCTCGAGGAGCAGCCGCGGCGGGTCGAGCGCCTGTCCGCCAATGCCGATCTCATGCGAGCCGAGTTGGCCGCTCAGGGCTTCGACACCGGCCCTTCCAGCACCCAGATCGTGCCGCTGGTGGTGGGCGATGCCCGCCTGGCGCTGCGCTTCTGCGAGGCGGCGCTGGCGCGCGGCGTCTTCGCCCAGGCGATCCGGCCTCCCACCGTCCCCGACGGCACGTCGCGCCTGCGCCTGGCGGTGATGGCGTCGCACGGGAAGCAGGAGCTGCGCGACGCTGCGGGGACGTTGGCCGCGGCCGCCCGCGCCGTGGGCTTCGAGCCCGGGGCGGCCAGCCAGCCGGGGGCCGCCCACGCCGTCGCCCGGGCCGCCCTGTTCGACGGCGAGTCGCTCGGCGACGAAGTCCGCGCGGCCTGACTCGGGGCGAGCGCGGCGGTGCGTGGCTGCTTCGTCACCGGCACCGATACCGGCGCCGGCAAGACGGTCGTGGCGGCGGCGATCGTCGCCGCCTTGCGGTCGCGGGGGGAGCGGGTGGCGGTGCGCAAGCCGGTCCTCACCGGCACAGACGAGGCGCCCGACCCGGACTGGCCGCCCGACGACGAACTGCTGGCCATGGCCGCCGGCGGCTGCGACCCGCGCACCGTCGCGCCGGTGCGGTTCGGGCCGCCGGTGTCGCCGCACCTGGCCGCGGCGCTGGCCGGCACCCGGATCGAGCCGGCTGGACTGGTCGACCTCGTGCGTGCCGCCGCCACCCGCGCCGGCGCGGTCGTGGTGGAGGGAGTCGGCGGCGTGCTGGCGCCGCTCGATGACGGCTACGCCGTGCGCGATCTGGCCGCGGACCTCGGGCTCCCCGTCGTCGTCGCCGCCCGGGCCGGGTTGGGCACCATCAACCACTCGCTGCTGACGCTCGACTCGCTGCGCTCCGCCGGCCTGAAGGTGGCGGGGGTGGTGCTCACGCCGTGGCCGGGGCGGCCAGGCGAGATCGAGCGCTCCAACCGCGCCACGATCGCGCGGCTCGGCGGCGTGGAGGTCGCCACCCTCCCCCACCTGCCGACGCCGCGGCCCGGGCTGCTCGCCGCGGCCGGCGCCCGGCTGCCGCTCGATCGCTGGGTGGCCGGCCCGCGCGCCGGCTACGAGCGTCCGTCGGCGTTCGCCGGCGCCTCGGCGTGCCCGAAGTAGTTGCCGTGGAACCCGAACGGGATGTGGTGCGGCACCGCGGCTCGCGCCAGCTCGCTCAGGTCGGAGGCGTCGAGGACCAGCAGGAAGGAGCTGTCGGATGACGCCTCCAGCACCACCGACAGCAGCACGCCGGTGTCCTCGTCGGCCGCGGCGGGCTCAGGCACGAACACCGGCTCGCCGGGGTAGCAGCCGTCCTCGCGCCAGGCCCTCGCCCCGCGCTCCCGGACATCCACCTTGACGATCTGGTCCAGCCAGTCGCCCCGGCCCCGCCCGACTCCGTAGACGTATCGGTAGGGCCGTCCGTTGCAGCGCCGGTAGGCGATGCGCGGCAGCTCGAGGCTCTCCTCGACGAGCCGCTCGTGCTCGACCCGCCCGGTCTCGAGGCCGAGGCGGAAGCGCCGCAGCTCGGGGACGGGCAGCCGGGGATGCTCGCGCCTGGTCTCGTCGAGGTACAGGGCGTCGATGATCGAGGCGTCCTCGTACGCGCACAGGTCGACCACGACGTCCCCGTCCTCCTCGAAGGTGTTGACGTGGTGGAACCCGAAGAACGGGTCGGTGGACAGGCTCGCGCGCAGCCGGCCGGTCTGGCGATCGACGACTAGGAACCGTGAGCCGCGCTCGGGCTCCCAGCGGTAGTTCTGGATGTAGGGACGGCCGCTAAGGGCCAGGCGGGCCGGGTTGACCACCAGCGGGAACTCGGCCAGGACCAGGAAGCGCTCGGACATGCCGAAGCTGTGCACGTATCCGGGCTCGCGCACCGCGATCGAGCCCCTGGGCCGCTGCTCCGCGCGCCCGCGCTGGCCGAAGAAGCGGTAGTGGCTGCGGGGGCCGAGCTTGACCGCGAAGTTCACCAGCTCTCCCCGCTCGGGGTCGTGGTGCGGATGCGCGGTGGTCAGCTGGCCGGGGGGCCGGTACGCCACGCCGGCCGCCTCCAGGGTGGCGGGGTCGAACAGCACCGGCAGCGGCGTCTCGGTCATGGCGATGAACTCGTCGCCCAGCCGCGAGACGTTGACGTTGCCGTTGTCGGTCGTCCCGGGGCTGAAGGCCGAGGCCACGCGCTTGAACAGGGAGCGGCAGGGGTCGGTGGCGAACTCGGAGAAGGCCAGGCGTCCGGTCCGCTCGGCCTCGTTGTAGGCGCGGCTGTGCAGGAAGCGATTGGCGTACGAGACCGTTCCGCCGGCGAACGAGAAGCGGTGGAGCATGGCCAGGCCGTCGAACCAGTGGGCCAGCGGGCGGTCGCCCACCTCGAAGCGCGCCGGCCCGGTCCGCAGCAGGCTGCCGCTCAGCCACGAGGGGAGGTCGCCCCGGATCGCCAGCTCGTCGAGCTCCCGCTCCTGGTCGAGGCTGGAGAACCCGAGGCGGTGGTCGCGGACGGTGGCGGTGGTGGTGACGGCGGCGGTCATGGCGTCCCTCGCTGGTAGTCTCGCCTGTACCGAGCTGACCATACCGTCCATCTTGGACTATTGCAAGCGTCCATCCGGCTGACCCCCGCGTCGTACATCGTGCTGGGACTGCTCGCCCAGGCCGGCGAGGCGACCCCCTACGAGCTCAAGCGGATGGTCGCCACCGGGGTGGGGAACTTCTGGTCGCTGCAGCACGCCCAGCTCTACAGCGAGCCCGAGCGGCTGGCCGGCGCCGGATACCTGACCGAGCACCGGGAGACGGCCGGGAGGCGCCGCAAGCGGTACGCGCTCACCGCACGCGGCCGCGCCGCCCTGGAGGAATGGCTGGCCGCCCCCACGCACGAGCTGACCGAGCTGCGCGACCCCGGACTGCTCAAGCTCTACTTCGGTGCCGACCCCGCCGCCCTGGCCGCCGGGCAGCTCGAGGCGCACGAGCGCAAGCTGCGCGAGTACCGGCGCACCCGCGCGGCCGACTCCGGCGACGGTCCGCGCGGCCCGTGGCTGACGCTCGACGCCGGGATCGGGCACGAACGGGAGTGGTTGCGCTACTGGCGCCGGGTGCGGGCGGCCCGATGAGCCGGCCGAGCCGCTACCGGCTGACCCTGCGCCTCGGGCCGCGGGTCGAGCACGAGCGGTTCGCGTCCCTGACCGAGACGCTCGACGCGCTCGAGGAGCGCCTCGGCCAGCTGGGCCGATCGGCCCGGCGGGAGACGGTGGACCTCCGCTACCGGCGCATCGAGCCGGTGGAACAGGTCGCGGCGCGCGGCGAGATCGCCGGGCCGCGCGGCCTGCGGGGCGGCGTCGACGTGCGCGGCGACGGCTCCAGCGAGGCGTTCACCGGGCGGATCCGGCGCCGGCTGGTCGACCAGCGGCCGGATGAGAGCGCCTACCAGGCGCTGCGCCGAGTCCTCCCGGACGTCTAGAGCGCCAGCAGGTCGCCGTAGCGCCGCAGCCACCGCTGGTGCACCCGGTAGTCGGGGCAGTGGCGCTCCAGCAGCGCCCAGAAGCGACGGGAGTGATCGGCCACCCGCAGGTGGCAGACCTCGTGCCAGACGACCGCGTCCAGCACCGGCGCCGGCGCCAGCAGCAGGCGCCAGTTGAAGCTCATCGCCCCGCTTGAAGAGCAGCTCGCCCAGCGGGTCCGCTGTCCTCGAATGGTCAGGCCACCGTGGCGAACCCCCGCCCGCTCGCAGGCGGCGGCGAGCCGAGGCTCGACCTCGGCCTTCGCGCGCCGGCGGTACCAGCGCTCCAGCGCCGGGCGCGCGTCCCCGGCCGGAACCAGCAGCCGATCGCCGCGGCGCGCCACGCGCGTGCGGCCGGGCTCCGGTGCCAGCGCGAGCCGCTCTCCCAGATACGGCACCGTGCCGTCGCCCAGGCGCAGCTCCGCGGCCGCCTGGGACAGCGCCCGAAGGCGCCGCTCCACCCACGGCCGCAGCTCGGCCATCGCGGCGACGGCGGCGCGCTCGCCGGCGCGGGGCGGGAGCACCACCTCGACGCCGTCGCGCGGGTCGACGTTGACCCGCACCCGTCGGGCGCGGGGCGAGCGCCGGATGCGATACGGGATCTCGTCCACGGGCGCCACGATACGCCGCGGCTCGGCGCCATAATCGATCCATGGCCGATCGCTGGCGCGTGCGGCTCCCACCCGGGGTTCGGCCGCCGTTCGACGTCTACCTCAACGGCGTTCCCCAGCGCCGGGGCATCGACTACGAGCATCGCGGCGGGGTCCTGCTGTTCGACCGTCCCCTGGCCAAGGAGGGGAAGCTGGGGCTGTGGCGCTGGTTCCTGGGCGCCTGGGGGATCGGGACCTACCGTCAGAACGACAGCGTCGACGTGGCCTACCAGGTGCGCGGGCGTCCGGTCGTGGCCCACGCGCTGGACATCGAGCCGCCCGAGGGCTGAGCCGGGCCGGGCCGAGGCGGTGCGCGGGCCTCAGATGCCGGCGGGGGCGCCGGCGAGGCTGCGATCCGGCCGCTGGGCCCAGGGCCGCTGCAGCCGCAGGGCGGAGACGATCGCCCGGGTGGCCGGCGAGCGGTTGAGCGTGTAGAAGTGGATGCCGGGCGCGCCCCGGCGCAGGAGATCGGCGCACTGGAGGCAGGCGTAGGCGACCCCGAGCTGCCGCACGGCGTCGGGGTCGTCGGCCCGCAGCTCCAGCTGGGCCAGCAGCGCCGGCGGGATGGACGCGCCGCACATCGACGTGAAGCGCTTGATCTGCTGGAGGTTGGTGATCGGAATGATCCCGGGGACGATCGGCAGGTCGATGCCCGCCGCCCGCACCTCGGCCACGAAGTCGAAGTACAGCTCGTTGTCGAAGAAGAGCTGGGTGATCAGGAAGCGCGCGCCCGCGGCGATCTTCTCCTTGAGGAAGCGGATGTCGTGAGCGAGGTCGGGCGCCTCGGGATGCACCTCGGGGAAGCAGGCCGCCCCGACGCAGAAGTCGTAGCGGTCGCGGATCAGCTGGGCCAGCTCGGTCGAGTAGGAGAGCCCGCCGGGGGTGGGCCGCCATTCGGTCTCGCCGCGCGGGGGGTCGCCGCGAAGGGCCAGGACGTTCTCGATCCCGGACGCCCGCACCTGGTCGAGGATCTCGATCAGCTCCTCGCGGGTCGTGCCCACGCAGCTGAGGTGGGCCATCGCCTCGATGCCCAGCTCCCGCTTGATCCACTTGGTCAGCTCGACCGTCCGCTCCCGGGTAGAGCCCCCGGCGCCGTAGGTCACCGAGACGAAGGACGGCTCGAGCGCGCGCAACGTGCGCAGCGTCTCCTGGAGCGTGGCCTCCCCCTCCTCGGACTTGGGCGGGAAGAACTCGAACGAGA
>DATFPO010000005.1:0-3862 GCA_035264745.1 Solirubrobacteraceae bacterium
GCGGGCTGGTCGCCGCTCACCGTGTGGCTGGGCAAGGACGTCGCGGGCCGGGCGATCGGCGCTGACCTGGTCAACCTGGCACACCTGCTGGTGGCGGGAACCACCGGCTCGGGGAAGTCGGGCTGCATCAATGCGATGCTCTCCTCGATACTGCTGCGGGCGACCCCTCGCGAGGTTCGGATGGTGCTGGTCGACCCCAAGCAGGTCGAGCTCAGCCACTACGACTCCATCCCGCACCTTCTCACGCCGGTGATCACGAACCCGCGGATGGCCGCCAATGCGCTGGCCAACCTGGTGCGGGAGATGGACCAGCGGTACGGGATCATGTCCCTCGCCCGCACTCGCAACCTCGGCGAGCTAAACCGGGCGCGGGCCAGGCGGGGCGAGGCGCCGCTGCCCTACGTGCTGTGCGTCATCGACGAGCTGGCCGACCTGATGATGGTGGCGCCCGCCGATGTCGAGGATGCGGTGATCCGACTGGCGCAGAAGGCTCGTGCCGTCGGAATCCATCTCGTCCTCGCCACCCAGAGCCCGCGGGTCGACGTGATCACCGGAATGATCAAGGCGAACGTACCGTCGAGGATCGCCTTCGCGGTCTCTTCGCAGACCGACTCCCGGGTCATCCTCGACCAGAACGGGGCGGAGTCGCTGCTCGGCCAGGGCGACATGCTGTTCTCGCCGGTCGGTTCCTCGCGCCTGCAGCGCATCCTGGGCGCCTACGTCGACGAGGCCCAGATTGCCGCGCTGACCGAGGCCTGGCGGCGGCAGGGGGAGCCCGCGTTCCAGGAGGAGCTGCTCGAGGAGGTGGTCGAGGAGGAAGCCGACGCCGGCGGGGACGAGGAGTTCGACCCCGACGAGGACCCGCTCCTGGAGGAGGCGATCGGGCTGGTCGCGCAGATGGGGACTGCCTCGACCTCGATGCTGCAGCGCCGGCTGCGCCTGGGCTACACGCGGGCGGGACGCCTGATCGACATGCTGGAGCGCCGCGGCGTGATCTCCGGCTACGAGGGCTCCAAGCCGCGCCAGGTCCTGATCGGCGAGGCCGACGTCCCGCGCATCCTGGCGCAGCTCGGCGAGCGCGACGCGGCCGCGGCGGCCCCGTCCAGCGAGGTCCCGCCGGTGGCCAGCGAGATCGACTCCCCCTGACGGCCTGCGGGTCGGGCATGCAGCCGGCCGACGCTAGCCTTTCGACGGGCTGATGCCGGACATCGGCGCCACACTGCGCGAGGCGCGCATGCGCGCCCGAATCGATATCTCCGAGGTCGAGGCGGCCACGAAGATCCGGGCGAAGTACCTGCGTGCGATCGAGAACGAGGAGTGGGACCAGCTGCCCGGCCCCACCTTCGTCAAGAGCTTCCTGCGCACCTACGCGGACTATCTGGGCATCGATGGGCGGCTGCTGGTCGACGAGTACAAGCTGAGCCACGAGCCACCGACCGAGCACGAGGTCCAGCCGCTTGCCCCCAACCTGGGGGGTGAGCGACCACGCCGGATCCGCCCCCCGACGATCTCGCGCGGCTGGGCCATCGCGCTGACGATCGTCGGGCTGCTGGTGCTGCTCACCGTCCTGGGATCGCTCAACGAGCATCAGTCGGCGAAGCTGAGCACGCCGAAGCGGCCGGCGTCCAAGTCGCGCCGGGCGGCCCAGGCGCCCGCCGCGCCGCGCCGCGCCTCGCTCCAGCTGATCCCCACCGACTCGGTCTACGTCTGCCTGCGCAACTCGAAGGACAAGCTGCTGATCAACGAGACGCTCGAGCCCGGCACGACCCAGAAGACGTATCGCTCCCGTCGCTTCAGGCTCACCCTGGGCAACGGCGCCCTTCAGATGAAGGTCAACGGCCAGACCCTGAGCGTCCCCCAGAGCGCGAACGCCATCAACTACGAGCTGACCCCCGCCGGACGCAGGCGGCTGTCGGACAGCGACAACGCGTGCTAGGGCGCACCGCACACTAGTGCCGACGCGGGCGGGAATCCTGGTCACCGGGACCGAGGTCCTGAGCGGACGGGTCAGCGACCGCAACGGGCCGTGGCTCTCGGAGCGCCTGCGCGAGCTCGGCGTCGACCTCATCCACCACACGATCGTGGGGGACCGTCCCGAGGCGATGCTCGCCGCCCTGCGGTTCCTGGGCTCCGAGGGCGCCGACCTGATCGTCACCAGCGGCGGCCTGGGCCCCACCGCCGACGATCTGACCGCCGAGGTGGTGGGGGGCTTCTGCGGGCGGCGCATGGTGCTCGACGCGGAACTCGAGGAGCGGATCGCCGAGATCCTGCGGCCTCTGCTGGCGCGCTGGCCCGGGCTGGACGAGCAGGCGGTGCGGGTCTCGAACCGCAAGCAGGCCGTAGTGCCCGAGGGCGCCACGATCCTCGAGCCGGTCGGAACCGCGCCCGGGCTGGTGGTCCCGCCCGCCGACGGGTCGGGCCCCACGGTGGTGGTGCTGCCCGGACCTCCCCGCGAGCTGCAGCCGATGTGGCGCGACGCGGTCACCACCGAGGCCTTCCGGGCCGCGGTCGCCGGCGCCACCACGTACCGCCAGTCGATCCTGAGGATGTTCGGGATCCCGGAGTCGGAGATCGCCGCGTCGCTGCGCGAGATCGAGGCCGACGGCGTGGCGATCGATCGCCTGGAGATCACCACCTGCCTGAGGCGTGGCGAGATCGAGCTGGCCACGCGCTACCAGCCGGGCGACCAGGAGGTCTACCGGGCGTTCGAGGACCGCATCCGGGCCCGCCACGCCGACACGCTGTTCTCGGACGACGGCTCGACGGTCGACGACCAGGTGGCCGGTCTCCTGCGCGGTCCGCCGATCCGCCGGATCGCCGTCGCCGAGTCGTACACCGGCGGGCTGCTGGCGGCGCGGCTCACCGAGCGAGCCGGGGCGTCGGAGTACGTGGCGGGCGGGCTGGTGCTCTACGCCGACGAGGCCAAGCGCGACCTGGCCGGCGTACCGGGCGAGCTGATCGCCGAGCACGGGGCGGTCTCCCCGGAGGTGGCGGGCGCGCTCGCGGACGGGGCCATCGCCGCCTTCGACGCCGACCTCGGCGTCGGCCTGACCGGCATCGCGGGTCCCGGCGGCGGAACCCCCCAGAAGCCGGTGGGGTACGTGTGCCTGTGCGTGGTGGAGCGCGGGGCCGGAGCGCTCGCGCGCTCGGTGAACCTGCCCGGCAACCGGGCCGACGTGCGCGACCGATCGACGACCGTGGCCATGCATCTGCTGCGGCGGGCCCTCACCGGCGAGCGCGACGCCGAGGGAGGGGCCGCCGAGCGAGCCCGGGCGTGAGCCCGGCTCGGGCCAGGCTCTTCCTCGCGCTCGATCTGCCGGAGCGGATACGCGGCCGACTCGCCGGGTGGGCTCGCGAGCATGTGCGGCCGCGGCCCGAGCTGCGCGCCGTGCCACCGCGAAACCTGCACGTCACGCTCTGCTTCCTGGGCTGGCGCGACGAGACGGACATCGAGTCGCTCGCCCAGCTGGCTCTCGCTTGCGCCGCGCCGGTGCCCGACCTGTCGCTGAGGGCGGCGGAATGGCTTCCGCCGAGGCGGCCCCGGGTGCTGGCGATTGACCTGCGCGACGGGGGTGGAGCACTCGATGCGCTGCAGCGCCGGCTGGTCGAGACCCTGGTGGCGCGGGCCGGATACCGCCCGGAGAAGCGGCCGTTTTACCCCCACGTCACGATCGCGCGCGTGCGTGCCGGTGCCCGGGTGGGTGCGCGGGACCGGGCGTCGCTGCCCCCGCCGCCGTCGGCGGGGACGTTCGCCGGGCCGACCCTCACCCTGTACCGCTCGCGGCTTGCGCGTGCGGGGGCGAGCTACGAGCCGGTCGCCCGGATCGGCCTCCAGGCGTCGTCCCAGCCGGCCCCCGGCTGC
>DATFPO010000006.1:0-5187 GCA_035264745.1 Solirubrobacteraceae bacterium
GCGGCCGCCCAGGACGCCGGCGCCGACGCCGTCTCGCTGATCAACACGCTGCATGGGATGGCGCTGGCGCCGGCCACCGGCGATCCCTGGCTGGGAGGCCTCACCGGCGGGCTGTCGGGCCCGGCCATACGCCCGATCGCCCTGGCGCAGGTGGCCGCCGTGGCCTCCCAGGTCGATCTCCCGATCGTCGGAATGGGGGGCGTCCAGAGCGGACGCGACGCTCTGGACCTGCTCGAGGCGGGGGCCTCGGTGGTCGCGGTGGGAACCGAGAGCTTCCGGGATCCGGCGGCGGGGGCGCGCATCGGCGCCGAGCTGGAGGAAGCGGCCCTCGATCGTCCGGTTTCGAGCCGCAGAACCGCCGCAAAGAGCGGGGAACCCGGTTCTGAGGCTGAGAAAAGTCCTGCAAATCCGACCAAAGCCCGGAGTCCGGCCGCGCAGCCCTCTAGCTGAGGTTGAGCTGAAGCCGAATTGCCCGGCTCCGCCTTGCAGGTCGCGAGGCGTCATGTAAGACTCGCCGGTTATGGCGCCTGTGAGCGATTCGCTGCCCAAGACGGCGGCCCCCGAGAGGTCGCTGATGCAGCGGATGGACGCTCTGTCGCGTGCCAACGAGATCCGCACCCGCCGTGCCCAGCTCAAGCGCGACCTCAAGGCGGGGCGTCAGTCGATCCACGCGCTGCTCCTGGATCCCCCCACCTACGTGGAGACGGCGAAGGTCTTCGACATGCTGCTGGCGGTGCCCAAGTACGGCCGGGTCAAGGTCAACAAGGTCCTCGCCCAGTGCCGCATCTCGCCGAGCAAGACGATCGGCGGGCTGTCCGAGCGCCAGCGCTCGGAGCTGGTCATCAGCCTGAACCGCTAGCCCGGCCGGCCCGCCCGTAGCCCGGGCATGGCTCACGTGTTCGTGATCACCGGCCCGTCAGGGGTCGGAAAGGGGACGCTGATCCGGGGGGTCATGGAGCGGATGCCCGAGCTCGAGCTCTCGGTCTCGGCGACCACGCGCCCGCCGCGCCCAGCCGAGGCCGACGGCGTCGACTACCACTTCCTCTCCGATTCCGAGTTCGACCGCAGGGTGGCCGCCGGCGATTTCGTGGAGCACGCGAGCTACTCCGGGCATCGCTACGGGACGCTGCGCTCGGAGCTCGAGCGCCGGCTGGCGGCCGGCGTCCCCCTCGTGCTGGAGATCGAGGTCCAGGGCGCCCGCCAGATGCGCGCGGCGATGCCAGAGGCCGTGCAGGTGTTCATCGCGCCGCCGTCCCTGGACGCGCTCCGGGCTCGGCTGGTGGGGCGCGGCACCGATGCCGCCGAGGCCGTGGAGGCTCGGCTCGCGACCGCCCGCGCGGAGCTGGCCGCCCGTGACGAGTTCGGGCACGTGGTGGTCAACGACCGCCTCGAGGACGCCGTCGAGGACCTGACCGCCATACTCCGGGACGTGCCGACGCGCGACTGACGGATTTCAGGCCGGGGTCGGGCGCCGGGCGGGCGGTAGACTGGCGGGCGCACCAGGAAAGGGTCTCTTCGTGATCTCACCCCGCATAGACGAGCTGACCGAGCGCGTCGACTCCAATTACGCCAGCGTGATCGTCGCGGCCAAGCGCGCGCGCCAGATCAACTCCTACTACCACAACCTCGGCGAGGGCACCTTCGACGAATTCCCCCCGCCGATGGTGGAGAGCAGGTCCAAGAACTACCTCACGCTGGCCCTGGAGGAGATCGCGGCCGGCAAGCTCAAGTACCGCTACCGGTAGGGCCGGTGGCGGTCTGAGGAGGTCGCGTGGCGCGGCTGCTGCTCGGCGTGAGCGGCGGGATCGCCGCCTACAAGGCGCTCGAGCTGGTGCGCCTGGCCACCAAGGCCGGCCACGCCGTGCGGGTGGTCCAGACGCCGGCCAGCCGGCGGTTCGTCGGGACGGCGTCGTTCGCGGCCCTGAGCGGCGCTCCGGTCCTGGTCTCGGAGTTCGAGCGTGACCCCGCCCGGGGTGCCTTCCCCGACCAGGCGGTTCCCGACCACGACCCCCTTTCCCATCTCGAGCTCGTCCACAACGCCGACGCCTACCTGATCGCCCCGGCGTCGGCCAACACCCTGGCCAAGCTGGCCGCCGGGCTCGCCGACAATCTCCTCACCAGCGCGGCGCTCGCGGCCGCCTGTCCCGTCCTGGTCGCCCCGGCGATGAACGACCAGATGTATCGCCACCCCGCCACCCGCGCCAACCTGGCGCTGCTCGCCGAGCGCGGCATCGGGGTGCTGGAGCCCGACACCGGCGCGTTGGGCTCCCGAGGGGAATGGGGCGTCGGGCGCCTGCAGGAACCGGATCGGCTGCTCGCCGCCTTCGAGGCGGTGGTGCCGGCCGGCGGGCGGCCGCTGGACGGGCTGCGGGTGCTGGTCACCGCCGGCGGGACGCGGGAGCCGATCGACGAGGTGCGCTTCGTGGGCAACCGCTCCTCCGGGCGCATGGGCTACGCGCTGGCCGACGAGGCGGCCCGACGCGGCGCGGAGGTCACGGTCGTGGCCGCCAATGTCGACCTCCCGCGCAACCCGGTGGTCCGCTACGTCGACGTGCGCACTGCGCAGGAGCTGGCCCGGGGGTGCGCCGAGCGCTTCCCGGACTGCCACGTCCTGCTGATGGCGGCGGCGGTGGCCGATTACCGCCCGAGCCTCCCGACCGCGGGCAAGCTGCGCAAGGAGGCGGCCGAGACACTCAAGCTCGACCTCGAGCGCACCGAGGACGTCCTCGGCGCCCTGTCGGCGGCCCGCCGCCCCGGCCAGACCGTGATCGGATTCGCCGCCGAGCACGGCCCGGACGCGGTCGAGTCGGCGCGCCGCAAGCGCGCGCGCAAGGGCCTCGACGCCGTCGTGGTCAATGACATCTCACGTTCGGACATCGGCTTCGAGGGGGCCGACAACGAGGTCACCATCGTCACCGGCTCCGGCGAGCGGCACGTGCCCCGCACCGGGAAGGAGCAGGTCGCGGCCGAGGTCCTCGACGAGGTGGCGAGGCTGCGCGACGAGGCGAGGGATGGAGCGGCTGGAACGGATCGCGCCAGGTGAGCGCGACGCGGCGGCGGCCACCGCCCGGCGCATCGCCGGCAACGTCAAGCGCGGCGTAGAGGTCCGCGACGAGGTCCTGGGGATGGTCCTGGTCGCCCTGGCGGCCGAGGGCCACGTGCTGATCGAGGACTACCCGGGGGTCGGCAAGACCGCCCTGGCCCGCGCTCTGGCCCGCTCCATCGACGCCCAGTTCGCCCGCGTCCAGTGCACCCCCGACCTGCTTCCGGCGGACATCGTCGGCACCAACGTGTTCAACCAGCGCGAGGAGCGCTTCGAATTCCGGCCGGGTCCGATCTTCGCCAACGTGGTGCTGGTCGACGAGGTCAACCGCACGTCGCCCAAGACCCAGTCCGGCCTGCTCGAATGCATGCAGGAGCGCCGGGTCACCGTGGACGTGCACACCCACGAGTTGGCCCGCCCGTTCCTGGTCCTTGCCACCCAGAACCCGATCGAGTACGAGGGGACATACCCGCTGCCCGAGGCCCAGGTCGACCGCTTCATGGCTCGCGTCGGGCTCGGCTATCCCAGCGCCGAGGCCGAGGCCGGGATGCTGGCGGGCCACGAGGCGGGAGATCGGGTCCTGGAGCTGGCCCCGGTCGCCACCCCGACCGAGGTGGTGGCGCTGGCCGACGCCGCCGCCAGGGTGCGGGCGAGCGAGGCGCTGCGCCAGTACGTGGTCGAGCTGCTGGGCCGCACGCGATCGGATCCGCGGGTGGAGCTGGGCGCGAGTCCGCGGGCCGGCCTGATGCTCCTGAGGGCGGCGAAGGCCGCGGCGCTGCTGGAGGGGCGCGACCATGCCCTTCCCGACGACGTTCAGGCGCTGGCGCAGCCGGTGCTCGCCCACCGGCTGCTCCTGGCCCCGGAGTCGGCGGGCGACTCGCCCGACGACGTGCGCCGGCATGTCATCGCCGACGCGCTGGACGCCACCCGGGCGCTGTAGGCCGCCATGCCGCGCCCGCCCGTCACCGCGGCCCTGGGAATCGCGATCCTGGCCGCGGCCGAGGCTTTCGACGCGGAACCGCTGCTGGTGGCGGGTGTGGCGCTGAGCGCCGTGGCCACCTGCCTGTGGGCCTGGTGCGGCATCGCCGCGCGTGGCGCCACCCTGTCGCGCCAGGTGGACCGGCGGCGGGTCGAGGAGGACGAGCCCGTGGCCGTGCGCCTGGTGGCCACCGGGCGTGTCGGCCTGCCGGGAGGCGGTATCTCCGAGCCGCTGCTGGGCGAGGCGGCGCCGGTGCCCTGCGGGCGCCGGCGGACCGCGGTCCGCGTCGAGGCGCGCTTCGCCCGGCGGGGCAGGCGCCGGCTGGAGCCCGCCAGCCTGATCCTGCGCGACCCGCTGGGGGTCGCCCGCCGGCGGGTGGCCGTGGCCGCCGCCCAGGACGTCCTCGTCCTGCCCAGGATCGAGCCGGTCCGGCCGGTCGACACCGCCGGGGAGGGTGGCGGGGCTCGGGCCGGGGCACCGGTCCGCGGCCTGCCGGCGCTGGAGCCCGACGGGCTGCGTCCGTACCGCCGGGGCACTCCGGCCTCCCGCATCCATTGGGCCGCCCTGGCGCGTGGCGCCGGCCTGCTCGAGCGGCGCCTGTCCCCCGACAGGGATGCGCGTCCTCTGCTCGTCCTCGACGCGGCCGTTCCCGCCCCCGCCGAGCACCTCGACGCTGCGGTGCGCGCCGCCGCCTCGCTCTGCGTCGAGCTGGCCCGGGTCGGCGGATGCTGGCTGCTGCTGCCCGGCGAGCGGCGGGCGCGGCGCGTGGCCCCCGACCTCGGGAGCTGGCCGGCGGCGTGGGCGTCGCTCGCGCTGGTCCGGTCGGGCGCCGAGCCCGTCCACGCCGCCCTGGCGGCGCGAGCCGGTCCC
Source organism: Solirubrobacteraceae bacterium (assembly GCA_035264745.1). Taxonomy (GTDB): domain Bacteria; phylum Actinomycetota; class Thermoleophilia; order Solirubrobacterales; family Solirubrobacteraceae; genus DATAEY01. Next base: position 4,893 of record DATFPO010000006.1, read on the forward strand.
GCGGTCTACGTCGCGGCTGGGCTGCCGGCGCCGCCCGGCTCCGGCCCGCTGGTCGTGGCGCCGATCGTCGCCGGCGGCCCCGGAGGCGCCAGGCCGGTGTTCGAGGTGGCCGGGTGCCGCGGCTACCTGGTGGGCCGGCGGGCGCGGAGGGCCGCGGCGTGAGCGGCGCGCTGGCGGTCGCGCCGGCCGCCCGCAGGCCTGGCCCGGCGGCGCCGGTGCTGCCCCCGCGGGTCGCCCGGCTGGTCGCCTTCGCCGGCCTGGGGGCATGGGGCGGCCTGGGCTGGTCCGGGATGGT
>DATFPO010000007.1:0-9468 GCA_035264745.1 Solirubrobacteraceae bacterium
GGCCGGATCCCCGATCCACACCTCGGCGCCGGTCGCCGCGATCTCCGAACCACGCGCCGGGTCTCGGGTGGTGCCGCGCACCGCGTGGCCGTCGGCCAGGAGCCCGCGGGCGAGCGCCCGCCCGCGGCAGCCGCACCCGACGATCAGCACGCGCGCCATGCGCGCCGAGCCTAGCCGTGGCGTCTGCCCGCGCGGTGCGGATCAGTCTGAGCGCCGGCCCAGGCTGGCCTGGTCGGTCTCGACCTGGGCGCGGTACTGGGCCTCGGTGAGCTCCGGCTCGCCGCGGCGGCGGCGGCGCTCGTTGGTGGCCTCCAGCATCTGGTGAAGGTCCGACGAGGCCAGGTAGCGCTCGCGGCGCTCGTTGGCGTCTCGCAGGTCGTCGCGCACGCGCGCGTGCAGCTGCGCCTCGGTCAGCTCGGCGTCCCCCCTGGCCCGCCGGCGGGTGTTGGTGGCCTCGAGCATCTGCTCGATGTCGTCGAGCTCGTTCTGGACCTCGATCTCGACCGACCGGGTGGGCCTCCAGTCGAGCACCTCGCTGGCCGACCGCGGGTGGTAGACGCCCAGGAACAGGATCCAAAGCACCAGCCCGGCGACTATCCCCAGGATGATCAGGACGAACGGATCCATCCGGCGCGAGTGTACTGCCGTCCGTGGCGTGCCGGCCCGGGAGCGCTAGCATCGCCGCTTCGATGGCCGAGGCCCTGATTCTCGACGCCGTGCGAACGCCGATCGGGCGCTACGCCGGCGGTCTGTCCGCCGTGCGGCCCGACGACCTTGCGGCGCGCGTGATCTCGACGGTGGTCGAACGCAACGGGATCGACGGGTCCCAGGTCGACGACGTGTACTTCGGCGACGCCAACCAGGCGGGCGAGGACAACCGCAACGTCGCGCGGATGGGCGCGCTGCTCGCCGGCCTGCCGGTCGAGGTCCCGGGCGTGACCGTCAACCGGCTCTGCGCTTCGGGACTGGAGGCGGTCAACCAGGCCGCGCGGGCGGTTCGCGTGGGCGACGCCGACCTGATCCTGGCCGGCGGCGTCGAGTCGATGAGTCGCGCGCCCCTCGTCCAGCTCAAGCCCGAGCGGGGCTTCCCGCGGGGGGCCCCCGAGGTGGCCGACACCACGATCGGCTGGCGCTTCGTCAATCCGAGCATGGCCGAGCGCTACTCCACCGAGGGGATGGGCGAGACGGCCGAGAACGTGGCCGAGCGCTACGAGGTGACCCGCGCCGACCAGGACCGCTTCGCGCTGGAGTCCCACCGACGGGCGGTCGCCGCCCAGGAGGCCGGCACCTTGGCCCGCGAGATCGTCCCGGTCGAGGTCCCCCAGAAGCGCAACGGCGAGGTGACGGTGGTCGAGGCCGACGAGGGACCGCGGCGCGACACGACGCTGGACATGCTGGCCAAGCTTCGCCCGGCGTTCCGGGAGGGCGGGTCGGTGACGGCGGGCAACTCGTCCCAGATCAACGACGGCGCGGCGTGCCTGGTGATCGCCTCCGAGCGCGGGGCAGACACCCTGGGCAAGCCGCCGCTGGCGCGAATCGTGGCGACGGGGGGCGCCGGGGTGGATCCCGGCTACATGGGGATCGGACCGATCCCGGCATCCCGCAAGGCGCTGGACCGCGCTGGGCTGACCATCGAGGACATGGACCTAGTCGAGCTCAACGAGGCGTTCGCCGCCCAGGTGCTGCCCTGCATGCGTGAGCTCGGCATCCCGCACGACAGGCTCAACGTGAACGGCGGCGCGATCGCCATCGGGCATCCGCTGGGGGCGAGCGGCGCCCGCCTGGCGGGGACCCTGGCCTGGGAACTCCACGAGCGGAGGCTTCGCTACGGGCTGGCCACGCTGTGCATTGGCGTGGGCCAGGGCCTGGCCACGGTCATCGAGGCCGTCTAGGCGGTCCCGTGAGACTTGATGGCTACGTCCGGGTCAGCCTCGGTTGGCAGGCGCTCCAGCACGAAGGTCTCGACGCCTAGGTCGGGATCGATGTGGTTCTGGCTTAGGTAGGCGATGACCTTGCGCTCGGTGAGCGCCTCGACCGCATCGGTGAGCTCACTTTCCATCGTGTCCTGCCACTCCGCGCGCGTATCGAGGACCTGCTTGTGGCGTCCGTGCTCGACCAGCGTGCGCTCACCCTTGGTCAGGGTGTCACGCAGCACGCAGGTGACGAGATCGTCGGCCATATAGGTGCGCGCCTGCGTAGGGCCGCGCCCGGTGTGGTCGCGCACCACCTGCACCACCGCGTTGGAGATCGCCACCGCCAGCGTCTGGCGGTCTGAGCGAGGCTCTTCGGTGCTGGGCATCCCAGCCCCCTAACGGCCCGTCCTCAAGGCATGCCGCGCGCGAGGCCGAGGACGGACACGGAGCACCCAACGGCGGGCTAGTCCCAGCCTACTCCTATCGCTCCCAGGCCGAGGAAGCGGCAGAGTGGAGGGCGGAGGGATGCCTAACTTTCTCCGCAAAATGCGACCTTCGCATCCGATTTAAGGCCGCAAACAGCCGGTAGGCTCGCGCCTCGGGGCTCGATCTGTGATAGTGGGAAATTCGCTATTGGACCGGCGCCCGTCTGACCGGCGGGCTACGGGCCCGGAAAGGGGGTCTCATGGCTTACGCCGACCCCGCCCCCGTGTTTCGCGGCTACCAGGACGAGGTCTGGGAGCTGATGCGCGGCGGACAGCCCCTCGGTGGTGTGGAGGCTGCCATCGAGCAAACCGCAGTCAGCGACGATCACAAGGTCGCGCTGTGGCTGCTGGCCTTCGCGCTCAGTGACCCTGACCAGTCCGGCGGACCGGGCACGCCCGACCAAGCGCCCCAGAGCGGCGTGTTCGAGCGTCATCTGTCCGTGGTGCGCTGAGTCGTTCTCCCAAGGAGCCATCCATGAACGACCAGCCGCCATCAGCGGACAGGCGCCAGGCCCTCCAGACCTACCTGCGAGAGCAGATGCGCCTGACCAAGTCCCAGCGCAACCACCGGGAAGCCCGCAACGAGCTCGTCGAGATACCGCCCGCGCATCCACTGCGGTTCGACGAGCGCGGATTTCCCGTTGCCCAACCGGATCGCGGTGGCCTGAGCGGACGCATCAGGCGTCTGCTCGCCACCCCTCAGTACGAGGGTTTCCACAGCACGGAGAAGCCATGACCCTGGATGGTCAGCGATGACCGTGCCCCAGCCCCCCATGACCATTCCCCATAGCCCGCGCACCGGCGGAGAAGCCCACGCCGAGGCCGTCCAGCGCCTGGACGCGGCCCGCGATGCCCAACATCGTCGGCGCCAGGACGACGACGAGGCCCAGGGCAGCCAGCGGGAGCTAGGCACTGGCGTCGAGCTATCCGCCGCCAACGAGCGGGTGGCGGCCAGCGAGGCTTGGCTTCATTACATCGAGCGCGGCTACTAGATCCAGCGGAATCGGCGCCGCGTCTTGCCGTCGCGAGCTCACGCGGTGGCGAGCCCAACCGCGGAGGCACTACGCGGGGGTTAGCGACTAACTCCCGCCCGGGTGGGTAGATCTCGGGCTGCCGCGCTGGGCGGAGCCGTCGGCAGACAAGCGGACCTTCGTCGCTGGGGGTCCCAAGGACGCCCTGGTGGTGCCGCCCGCGCGGCCTCAGCTCGAGGGCTCCGTCCGCGACGGCGACTCGCGCCGAATCTGGCCGGTTGGGCATTGAATCCAGGGGTACGCTCAGGGTCGGGCGTCGAGTGCTTTGCGGGACTAGCGAGCCCGCCTAGGCAAAGGTGAACCGGGACTGCGGGACACCGGCGTCCCCCTACGAGCGCGCCTGCCCCAGGCCGGCCTAAGAGCCGCCCGCATCACCGGCTCCTCTCGGCGCGCTCATCGTCCTCCCCGCGCGGCGAGGATCCTCCATTTGGTTCGACGCGTAGCGCAGCGCGCGAAACCGCCGTGGGACGCCTACCCGGGCTTCCGGCCGGCGCGGGGCGCGGTCAGGCCACGGCGGGAGCGGCCGGGGTGTAGCTTTGCCGACTCGCAGGCGGCGACCGAGGGGACCATGGACTTCGACCTCAACGACGAGCAGAAGCTGATTCGCGAGACGGCGCGCGACTTCGCCGACGGCGAGATCGCCCCCCGCGCGCGGGAGAACGATCGCAACCACCACTTCGACCTCGAGCTGATCGCCAAGATGGCGGAGCAGGGCTACCTGGGGGCGATCGTTCCCCGGGAGTACGGGGGACCCGGTCTGGACTACGTGACCTACGCCCTGATCGTCGAGGAGGTGGGCCGGGCGTGCTCGGCGATGCGCACGGTGGTCTCGGTGCAGACCTCGCTGGTGTGCTCGGCCATCCTGCGCTGGGGCAGCGAGGAGCAGAAGCACCACTACCTGCCCAAGCTGTGCTCGGGCGAATGGCTGGGCAGCTTCGCGCTGACCGAGCCCGACACCGGGTCCGACGCGGCCAGCCAGAAGACCCGCGCCAAGCGGGTCGACGGGGGTTGGTCGATCAGCGGCGCCAAGATGTGGATCTCGATGGGCAACCACGCCAAGGTCGCGCTTGTGTTCGCCCAGACCGATCCCGAGGCCAAGCACCGGGGGATCGCCTGCTTCCTGGTCGACACCGAACACTCCGGCTACTCGTCGCAGGAGATCCACGGCAAGCTCGGGCTGCAAGGGTCCGACACCGCGTCCCTGACCCTGGACGAGGTGGAGGTACCGGAGGACGCCGTGCTGGGCGAGGTCGGCGACGGCTTCAAGATCGCCATGTCGGCGCTGGACTCGGGCCGCTACTCGGTGGCTGCCGGCTGCGTCGGGATCTGCCAGGGCTGCGTGAACGAGTCGGTCTCGTACTCCAAGGAGCGCGAACAGTTCGGCCGTCCGATCGCCTCCTTCCAGCTGGTGCAGGCGATGATTGCCGACATGGTCGTCGAGGCCGAGGCTTCCCGGATGCTGGTGTGGCGGGCGGGGTTCCTCAAGGACGCCGGGCGTCCCAGCACCACCGAGACCTCGATCGCCAAGCTGTACTCGACCGAGGCGGCGATTCGCTGCGCCAACACCGCCATCCAGGTGCACGGCGGCGCCGGCTACGTCGACGACCACCCGGTCGAGCGCTACCTGCGCGACGTCCGGGTGACCACGCTGTACGAGGGCACCTCCCAGATCCAGAAGCTGATCATCGGGCGCGCGGCGACGGGGATTAACGCGCTCGTGCCGGCGTGAGCCGCGGGCCGGCGCGCACGATCGGCGTCGTCGGGGCCGGCACCATGGGCGCCGGGATCGCCCAGCTGGCCTGCCAGGCGGCGGGCGCGAGAACGCTGCTGCACGACCCCGAGCCCGACGCGCTCCGGCGCGGAATCGAGACGATCCAGAGCCATCTGAAGCGCGGGGTCGACCGCGGGCGCCTCTCTCAGGACGACGCCGACCAGGCGCAGGACCGCCTGGAGGCGCTCGACTCGCTCGAGGGATTGGACTCCTGCGACCTGGTGATCGAGGCCGCTCCCGAGTCGGTGCCGCTCAAGCGGGAGCTGTTCGAGTCCCTGTCGGGAACCGTCGGCGAAGAGTGCGTGCTGGCCACCAACACCTCGTCGCTGTCGGTCACCGCCCTGGCGTCGGCGGCGTCGCCCCCGGAGCGAGTGGTGGGCATGCACTTCTTCAACCCGGCGCCGATCATGGGGCTGCTCGAGGTGGTGGCGGGCGAGCAATCGGGCGATGACGCCGTGGCGCTGGCCCGGGCGACCGGAGAGGCGATGGGCAAGCGGGTCATCCTGGCCTCGGACGGGCCCGGCTTCCTGGTCAACCGATGCGCGCGCCCGTTCGGGCTGGAGGCCCTGCACCTCCTTCAGGAGCGCCTAGCACCGATCGAGCAGATCGATCGCGTCTGCCGGATGGGCGGCGGGTTCCGCATGGGGCCCTTCGAGCTGATGGACCTGGTGGGGGTCGACACGGGCCTGTCCGTCTCGGAGAGCTTCTACGAGCAGTCCTTCGGCGAGCCGCGCTGGAGGCCGTCGCCGATCGCCGCCCGCATGACGGCCGCCGGGCGGCACGGGCGCAAGTCCGGCCGCGGCTACTACGACTACGGCTCCGATCGCCACCGCCCGGAGGACCCGGACCCGCCCTCCGCCGGTGGCGGGTCGGGCCGCCTGGTGGTGGCCGGCGATCTGGTGGTGGCCGAGCAGCTGCGCGCCGCGGCCGCCGGCGCCGGCTACGAGGTCGTGGAGGGCCTGGAGCCCCCCTTCGAGACGCCGTGGCTGATCGTCGACTGCAGCGCCGGCGAGCATCCGCTGCCGCTGGAGGGCGGCCCGCAGGCGCTGCTGTGCGCCGAGGGGGCGCTCGGCCAGCTCGATCCGGCGGGCACCGCCGCCGGCTTCCACGCGCTGCCGCCGCTCGACGATAGCCGGCTGGTCGAGCTCACCCGCACGCCGAGCACCTCGCCGGTCGCCGCCGAGCGCACCGAGCGCCTGTTTCAGACGTTGGGAAAGCAGGTCGAGTGGGTGGGCGACGCGCCGGCGTTGGTGCTGGGCCGCATCGTCTGCCAGCTCGTCAACGAGGCGGCGTTCGCGCTGACCGAGGAGGTAGGCAGCGCCGAGGACATCGACGCCGGCGTGGTGCTGGGGCTGAACTATCCGCGGGGAACCCTGAGCTGGGCGGACGGCATCGGACTCGACCACGTGCTCGGGGTCCTCGACGCTCTCCAGGAGCACTACCGGGAGGAGCGCTACCGCGCGGCGCCGCTGCTGCGCGCCCATGTGTGGGAGGGGCGGCTGGGACGCCATGCCGGCGCCGGCTTCTTCGACTACGACAACGACGAATAGCCGCCGCCGGGCGGCCGGCGTATCACGTTTTCGCCGCTCGGCGCGTTCCACCCCCGTGCCGCTGCCGCCGTTCCAGCGCTTCCTGGACGAGCACCGGGACCCGGTCTGGCGCTTCCTGGTCGCCCTGGTCGGGCGTCAGGAGGCCGACGATTGCTTCCAGGAGACCTTCCTGTCCGCGCTGCGGGCGTATCCCCGCCTCGGCGATGGAGCCAACCTCCAAGCGTGGGTGCTCACCATCGCCCACCGCAAGGCGATCGACTCGCACCGAGGCCGCATCCGCCGGCCGGTGCCGGTCGCCGACGCGGATCCGGGCCCGGCCGCCGACGACCCCGGCAGACCCGAGCCCGAGCTGTGGGGCCTGGTGCGCGGCCTGCCGCCCAAGCAGAGGGCCGCGGTGGCGCTGCGATTCGTGGCCGATCTGCCGCACCTCGAGGCGGCGCGGGTGATGGGCTGCTCGGAGGCGGCGGCGCGCCGGAACCTGCATGCGGCGCTCACCAGACTGAGAAAGGAGTGGCGATGACGAACCTCGAACACGCCCTGCGCGACAGCGCCCCCCCCGCGGACGCCACGGCGGCGGCGACCGCCGCCCGACGGGTGGCCGCCCGCGCCGCCGAGCGGGGGGCGGCCGACGTCGCGTACGCGATCGTCCCCTCACCGATGGGGGCGCTGGCGGGCGTCTGCAGCCGGCGCGGGCTGCTCTGCCTCTCCTACCGGGTGGAGCGCCTCGACGGCCTGCTCGACTCGCTCGCCGGCGCGGTGTCGCCACGGATCGTGGAGTCGCCCGCCCGGCTGGATCCGGTGGCGCGCCAGCTCGAGGAGTACTTCGCCGGCCGGCGGCGGCAATTCGAGCTCCCGATCGACTGGTCGCTCTCGCGCGGGTTCGCGCGCCGCGTGCTGCGCGCCACCGCGGACGTCCCCTACGGAACCGCGACCACCTACACCGACATCGCCGGGCGCGCCGGCAGCCCGCTCGCCGTCCGCGCGGCGGGAAACGCCCTCGCTCGCAACCCGGTTCCCATCGTCGTCCCCTGCCACCGGGTGCTGCGGGTGGGCGGCGGCCTGGGCGGATACGCCGGGGGGCTGGAGCGCAAGCGCTTCCTGCTGAAGCTCGAGGGCGCGCTGGAGGGATGAACCTGCGCTGAGGGCCCGGGCGCCGGAGCCGCTAGGACCGGCTCGGCGCCCAATGCGCCTCGGGCACCTCGCTCGAGGGCACTTCGACCAGCTCGGGCGGCGTCTCGACCGCCGGCGTGTCGCGCAGGTACCACTCGGCGTCCAGCGCGGCCTGGCAGCCGGTCCCGGCCGCGGTCACCGCCTGACGGTAGGTGTGGTCCACCAGGTCACCGGCGGCGAACACGCCCGGCCGGTTGGTGCGGGTGGACTTGCCCTCGGTCAGCACGTAGCCGTTCTCGTCGGTCTCGACCTGGTCGGTGACCAGCTCGGACTGCGGCAGATGTCCGATGGCGATGAAGGCGCCCGCGATCGGCAGCTCGCGGGTCTCGCCCGTCTCTACGTGGCGCAGGCGCGCGACGCCGAGCGCGCCGTCGTCGCCCGGCGCGAACTCATCGACCACGAACGGGGTGAGCCACTCGATGTTGTCGATGTCGCGGGCCCGATCGAGCATGATCTGAGAGGCCCGGAACTCGTCCCGGCGGTGCACCACGGTGACCTTGGAGGCGAACTTGGAAAGGAAGATCGCCTCCTCCATGGCTGAGTCGCCGCCACCGACGATCAGGGCGTCGCGATCCTTGAAGAACGCGGCGTCGCAGGTGGCGCAGTAGGACACGCCCCGGCCGCCGAGCTCCTCCTCGCCCGCCACCCCCAGGCGCTTGTGCTCCGCGCCCATGGCCAGCACCACGGTGCGCGCCCGGTAGGCGTCGTCGTCCACCCAGACGGTCTGGATCCCGCCGGGCTCGGTGGCGAGCTCGAGCCGGGTGGCGTTGTCGGTGACGAACCGGGCTCCGAACCGCTCCGCCTGGTCGCGGAACTCCTGCATCATCTCCGGCCCGCTGACCCCGTCGCGGTAGCCGGGATAATTCTCCACGTCGGTCGTCTGCTGGAGCAGGCCGCCCCAGGCGAACCCCTCGATCACCAGCGGGTGCAGATGCGCGCGCGCGGTGTAAAGCGCGGCGGTGTAGCCCGCCGGGCCGCTCCCCACGATGATCACGTTCTCGACTGGCTGGTCAGCCATCGCCTCTCCCGGCTGTCGAAGTCTTTACTTCACTTTTTATAGTACCGCGTCGGTCAACCATGTTACGTCGCCCCGGCGGGCGCGGCTGGGCTCGGCGGGCGCTCGGCGCGCCAGCGGCTCACGGTCCGCCGGAGCTGGAAGTAGGCGATCGCGCCCGGGATCGTGGGCAGCCAGAAGGCGAACGCCCGGTAGGTGAGCACTGCCACGACCGCCAGACCGGCCGGGACCCCGAAGGCGATGAAGCTGCCGATCATCCCGCCGTCCACGCCGCCGATCCCGCCCGGCAGCGGAAGGGCGTTGGCCAGCATCCCGACGAAGTACGCCATCACGATCACCGCCTTGGACGGCGGGTTGCCGAAGGCGTGGAAGCACGCCCACAACACGGCGATGTCGAAGGTCCACCAGGCGATGGCTCCCAGCACGCCGGGCTCGCGCGCGCGAATCAGCGCCAGCGCGTCGCGCACGCCGCCCGATACCGCGGCGGGGACGGTGGCCGCCCGTCGCGCCCAGCCCGCCAGCCGGCCGAGGCC
>DATFPO010000008.1:0-7422 GCA_035264745.1 Solirubrobacteraceae bacterium
ACGCCGCCCGCCGCGAGGCACGGGTCCCCGTCGGCTTCCTCGCCGCCGTCACCCGCGGCCTGGACGGCGAGGGGCTGACCGAGATGGCGGAGCTGCGCGACGCCGGCGCCCTCGGGTTCACCGACGACGGGGGGCCGGTGGTCAGCGCCGGCGTGCTGCGACGCGCACTGCAGTATCAGCGGCTCTGCGGCGGGGTGGTGGCGCTGCACGAGGAGGATCCGTCGCTGTCGGTGGACGGCGTCATGCACGAGGGCGAGGTGTCCGCTCTGCTGGGGCTGGCCGGCATTCCGTCGGTGTCGGAGTCGACGATGGTGGCGCGCGACGCCGCGCTGGCGGGATACGAGGACGCCCGGATCCACGTCCTCCACCTGTCGGCGGCGGAGTCGGTGGAGGCGGTGGCGGCGGCCAAGTCCGCCGGGGTGGCGATCTCGGCCGAGGCGTGCCCGCATCACCTGACCCTCACCGACACGGCCCTGGCACCGGTGCCCGAGACGCGACTCAAGATGAATCCCCCGCTCCGGGGCGAGCGCGACCGCCGGGCGCTGGTCGCGGGTCTGCGAGACGGAACCATCGACTGCGTCGCCACCGACCACGCGCCTCATGCCGCCGACGAGAAGGAGGCGCCGTTCGAGCAGGCGCCGATGGGCACGACCGGCCTCGAGACCGCGTTCGCCGCGCTGCACACCGATCTGGTCGTGGCCGGTGAGCTGTCGCTGCCGGTGCTGATCGGGCGCATGACCGCCGGCGCGGCCGTCTACGGCCTGCCCACGCCGGCCGTCGCGGTGGGCGAGCCCGCCAACCTGTGCCTGGTCGACCTGGAAGCCGAATGGGAGGTCGGCGAGTCCGGCTACGAGAGTCGCTCCGAGAACTGCTGCTTCGCCGGCCGGCGGCTGACCGGCCGGGTGCTGGTCACGATCGCCGCCGGCGCGCTGGCCCACCGAGACCGCTCCCTCTCGACGGTCGCGGCATGAGCCGGATGCTCGAGCGCGACCGGGCGGCGCTGGTGGTCGTGGACGTGCAGGAGGCGTTTCGCGGCGCGGTGGGCGAGTTCGACACGGTCGCTCGGGCCGCGGGCGTGCTGGCGCAGGGCTCCCGTCTGCTCGGGCTGCCGATCGTGGTGACCCAGCAGTACCCCCAGGGGCTGGGCCAGACCGTGTCCGAGGTCGCCGAGCACCTCGACGGCATCCCGCGCCTGGACAAGGTGGCGTTCTCCGCCTGCCGGGCCGACGGTTTCCACCTGGACGACCGAGACCAGGCCCTGGTGTGCGGCATCGAGGCGCACGTCTGCGTCAGCCAGACGGTCCACGACCTGATCGAGCGGGGCGTCGAAGTCCACGTCGCCACCGACGCGGTGTCCTCGCGGACGGCCGCCAACCGGCGCGTCGGGCTGGCCAAGATGGAGCGGGCCGGGGCGGTGCTGTCGTCGGTCGAGACCGCGCTGTTCGAGCTGGTCGGGCAGGCGGGGACGGACGAGTTCAGGGCAGTGCAGAGGCTGATCAAGTGAGCGCCTACGTCCTGCTCGAGGACGGTGCCCGCTTCGACGGCGAGGCCTGCGCCGCACCGGGTCCCGCCACCGGCGAGGTGGTGTTCAACACCGCCATGTCCGGCTACCAGGAGTCGATGACCGACCCCTCGTACGCCGGGCAGCTGATCGCCTTCGCCTATCCCCACATCGGCAACTACGGCGCGTCGTCCGAGGCGATGGAGTCGGACCGCGTCCACGCCAATGCGGCGATCATGCGGGCCGCGATCAATCGCGAAGACGCCGCCGGCGCCGAGCGTGGCTGGCTGGACTGGCTCGACGACTGCGGCGTGACGGCGATCACCGGCGTCGACACCCGCGCGCTGGTGCGCCACATCCGCGACCGCGGCGCGATGCGTGGCGGCGTATTCCCCGGAAACATGCCCGAGGACGAGGCCCGGGCGCTCATCGAGGCCGAGCCGCCGATGGCCGGGCGCGACCTGGCGCGCGAGGTGACCCCTGGGGAGATGTCGGAGGTGGGCGAGGGCGACGGCCCGCGGATCGTGGCGATAGACACCGGCATCAAGTCCTCGATCGTGCGCAACCTGGTGTGCCGCGGGGCCCGGATGGAGCTGCATCCGTGCACCACCGGACCCGAGGAGCTCCTGTCCCGCGACGCCGACGCGTTCTTCCTGGCCAACGGCCCCGGCGACCCCGCGGCGCTCGGCTACGTCGTGGAGACGCTGCGCCACCTGGTAGGCAGGCGCCCGGTGTTCGGCATCTGCCTGGGACACCAACTCCTCTGCCGCGCGGTTGGCCTGGAGACCTACAAGCTGGCGTTCGGACACCGAGGCGCCAACCACCCGGTCAAGGACCTGACCACCGGGCGAATCGAGATCACCAGCCAGAACCATGGCTTCGCGGTGGTGGGCCCGGGCGGCGAGCGCACCATCGACGACGACCGGCCGGTGTGCTGGGACACCGACTTCGGGGCCGCCGAGCTCACCCATCTCAACCTCTACGACCGCACGGTCGAGGGGCTGGTCCTGCGCGAGGTGCCGGGCGCGACCGTGCAGTACCACCCCGAGGCCGGGCCCGGCCCGCACGACTCGCTCTACCTGTTCGACCGCTTCCTGGAGACGATCGCGGCATGACCCGGTGCCCGAGGCCGGCTCGCTGATGCCCAGGCGCGACGACATCCGGCGCATCCTGCTGCTGGGCTCGGGGCCGATCGTCATCGGCCAGGCCGCCGAGTTCGACTACTCCGGCACCCAGGCCTGCAAGGTGCTCCGGCAGGAGGGCTACGAGGTCGTGCTGGTCAACTCCAACCCGGCGACGATCATGACCGACCCCGAGTTCGCCGACGCGACCTACGTCGAGCCGCTCCTGCCGGAGACGGTGGCCCGGGTGATCGAGCGTGAGCGTCCCGACGCCCTGCTGCCCACCCTCGGGGGCCAGACCGCGCTGAACCTGGCCCGCGCCCTGGACGAAGACGGCACGCTGGAGCGCTTCGGGGTCGAGCTGATCGGCGCGGACAGCGAGGTGATCGCCCGGGCCGAAGATCGCGACCGGTTTCGCGAGACGATGATCGCGGCGGGCCTGCGGGTGCCCCGCAGCGCCATCGCGACCGGGCTCGAGGAAGCCGAGGCGGCCCTGCCCACGGTGGGGCTGCCGGCGATCGTCCGGCCGGCGTTCACCCTCGGCGGCTGGGGCGGGGGCGTGGCCCGGACCGAGGCCGAGTACCGGGCGATCGTCACGGGCGGCCTGGCCGCCTCCCCGATCGGGCAGGTGCTGGTGGACGAGTCACTGCTGGGCTGGGGCGAGTTCGAGCTCGAGGTGATGCGCGACGCCAACGACAACGTGGTCATCGTGTGCTCGATCGAGAACATCGACCCCATGGGGGTCCACACCGGCGACTCGGTGTGCGTGGCACCCCAGCAGACGCTCACCGACCGCCAGTACCAGGTGCTCCGCGACCAGGCGATCGCCGCGATCCGCGCGGTCGGGGTCCAGACCGGCGGCTCGAACATCCAGTTCGCGGTGCACCCCATCAGAGGCGACGTGGTGGTCATCGAGATGAACCCGCGGGTGTCGCGCTCGTCGGCGCTGGCCTCCAAGGCGACCGGCTTCCCGATCGCCAAGATCGCCGCCCGCCTGGCGGTGGGCTACGCCCTGGAGGAGATCGACAACGACATCACACGCCGCACGCCGGCCTCGTTCGAGCCGACGATCGACTACGCGGTGGTGAAGATGCCGAGGTTCGCGTTCGAGAAGTTCCCGGGCATCGACGCCGGGCTCACCACCCACATGAAGTCGGTGGGGGAGGTCATGGCGATCGGCCGGACCTTCCAGCAGGCGTTCGCCAAGGCCATGCGCTCCCGCGAGCTCGACGCGCCGCCCCGCACCGACGGCCCGCTGGAGCAGGTCCTCGAGCGCCTCGAGGAGCCCAGCGCCGACCGCTTCGACCTGCTGCTCTCCGCCCTGGAGCGCGGCGCCGGCCTGGACGAGCTGCGCGCCCGCACCGGCATCGATCCCTGGTTCCTGCGCGAGCTGTCGGAGCTGGCCGCCGACCCCGACGCTCCGTTCGCGGGCGAGCACAAGTACCGGGCGGTCGACACCTGCGCGGCGGAGTTCGCGGCCGAGACGCCCTACTACTACTCCGCCTGCGAGCGCCCGTCGCGGGGGGCGGGGACGGAGGGGGAGGTTCGAAGGGGGACCCGTCCCAGCGTGGTGATCCTCGGCGCGGGGCCCAACCGGATCGGCCAGGGGATCGAGTTCGACTACTGCTGCGTGCATGCGGCGATGTGCGTGCGCGAATCCGGCCGCGACGCCGTGATGGTCAACTGCAATCCGGAGACGGTCTCGACCGACTACGACACCTCGGATCGCCTGTACTTCGAGCCGCTCACCCTGGAGGACGTGCTGGGGGTGATCGAGCAGGAGCGCCCGGAGGGGGTGATCGTCCAGTTCGGCGGGCAGACGCCGCTCAAGCTGGCGGGAGGACTCGACGCGGCCGGCGTCCGCCTGCTGGGCACGTCGGTGGAGGCGATCGACCTGGCCGAGGACCGCGCCCGCTTCGGCGACCTGCTCGGCCGGCTGGGTCTGCGGGCGCCCGCCTACGCCACCGCCCACTCGGTGGATGAGGCGCTGGTGGCCTGCGAGTCGGTCGGCTTCCCCCTGCTGGTGCGCCCGTCGTACGTCCTCGGGGGCCGCGCCATGGAGATCGTCTACGACCGCTCCGGCCTGGCCGACTACCTCACGCGCTCGGGCGCGGCCGATGGCCGGGCAACGTACCTGGACCGGTTCCTGGAGGACGCCATCGAGGTCGACGTGGACGCGATCTGCGACGGCCGCGAGGTCTGGATCGGCGGGATCATGCAGCACGTCGAGGAGGCGGGCATCCACTCCGGGGACTCGGCCTGCGTGCTGCCGCCCCATTCCCTGGGCCCCCAGACGCTTCAGGCGATTCGCGAGCAGACGGCTGCGATCGCCCTCGGCCTCGGTGTGGAGGGGCTGATCAACGTCCAGTACGCGGTCGTGGGCGACGACGTCTACGTGATCGAGGCCAATCCGCGGGCGTCGCGGACGGTGCCCTTCGTGTCCAAGGCCACGGGCATCCCGCTGGCCAAGGTGGCGTGTCGGGTGATGCTGGGCGAGGCGCTGGCGGACCTGGGGCTGCCGGGCCCGCACTCACTCCCGCACGTGTCGGTCAAGGAGGCGGTCCTGCCATTCGACCGCTTCCACGGCGCCGACCCCCTGATGGGCCCCGAGATGCGCTCGACCGGCGAGGTGATGGGGGTGGGGCCCGACTTCCCGACCGCGTTCGCCAAGGCTCAGGCCGCCGCCGGCAACGTCCTGCCCGCCCGGGGGACCCTGTTCATCACGGTCACCGACTCCGACAAGCCGGCAGCGGCGTTCATAGCCGGCCAGCTGCACGACCTCGGCCTGCGCATCGTCGCCACCCGGGGCACCGCCGCCGCCATCTCGCGCATGGGCGTCCCGGTGGAGGTCCTCAACAAGCTCGGCGAGGGCTCGCCGCACGTGGTCGACTGGATCGAGCGCGGAGACGTCGACCTGGTGATCAACACGCCCATGGGAACCGGGGCCCGGGCCGACGGCTACGAGATCCGCCAGGCGGCGGTGGCCAAGGGCATCCCCTGCGCCACCACGCTCTCGGGCGGGATCGCCGCGGCGCGCGCGATCGCCGCCGCCCGGGAGCAGGCGCCCGAGGTGCGCTCGCTGCAGGAGCTGCATCGCGGGGCCGCCACCGCCGGCGTGGCGGGGCGGGCACCGGTCCGATGAGCCGTCCCGCGCCGACCGTCCCGACGCCCGGCCAGGCGCCCCGGCGCAGCCTCGCGCCGTTCGGACGACGCCGCGCGACGGTCACCCGGAGCCGCGCCGTCGGGGCCTACCGGCTGTTCGCCTGCCGCGACCCCGCCGGTCCTGCGCCCCGTCCGGGCCAGTTCTACATGCTCGCCTCGGCGCGGCGCTGGGGCGGGGGCGATGCGGAGCGCCCCTACCTGCCCCGGGCCTTCTCGTACCTGCGCCACGCCGGCGACGAGCTCGAGTTCCTGCTGGAGGAGGTCGGGCCGGGAACGCGCCGCCTGGCCGAGCTGCGTCCGGGCGACGAGCTGTGCCTGGTGGGGCCCCTGGGCAACGGGTTCTCGTGCCCCCAGGGAGATCGGATCGCCTTGCTGGTGGGGGGCGGGATCGGGATCGTGCCGCTGGCCTGCTGGGCGGAGGAACTGGGTTCCGCCGCCCGCACGCTGATCGGCTTCCGGGATGCCGCCCACGCCGCGGCCGCCGAGCTGCTGGTCGCGCCGCTGGTGGCCACCGACGACGGCAGCGTCGGACACGAGGGCCTGGCCACCGACCTGCTGCGCTGGGAGCTGGAGTCCGGGGCGAGCCCCGTCGTCTACGCCTGCGGGCCCCTACCGATGCTCGAGGCGGTCCGGGGCATCTGCGCCGAGGCGCGGATTCCCGCCCAGCTGGCGATGGAGTCGGGGATGGCCTGCGGCTTCGGGGCCTGCTTCGGCTGCGCAGTTCCCACCCGCCGGGGGCTGCTGCGGCTGTGCCTGGACGGGCCGGTGCTCGACGCCGGCGACCTCGAGACCGCCTTGATCCCGGGGACGGGGCATTGACAGTCGACTTCTGCGGGCTGCGCCTGCGCTCCCCGGTCATCAACGGATCGGGGACCTTCGACGCGATCGCGGCCCGCCGGACCTTCGGAGACGAGCTGCTCGAGCGCTTTCCCTTCTCGGCCTTCGTCTCCAAGACGGTCACCGTGGAGCCGCGGCAGGGGAACCCACCGCCCCGGCTGTGGGAGTCGGCGGCCGGGCTGATCAACTCGATCGGCCTGCCCAACAAGGGCCTGCACGGCTACCTGGAGGAGGACCTTCCGGCGCTGTCGGAGCTGCCGGTGCCGCTGGTCGTCAACGTCATGGGGTTCACCCGCGATGAGGTGGCCACCCTGGTCGAGGGGTTCGGCGCCCGCGAGGAGGTCGCGGCGCTCGAGCTCAACGTCTCCTGCCCCAACGTGAAGACCGGGCTGCTGATGGGCGCCGACCCGGGGGAGACGGCCGCGCTGCTGGACGTGGTCCGCCCGCGGACCGGCAAGCCGCTGATCGTGAAGCTCACGCCCAACTGCGCCTCGCCGGCAGCGGTCGCCGCGGCGGCTGAGGCACACGGCGCCGATGCGGTGTCGCTCATCAACACGCTGCGCGGGATGGCGATGCACCCGCTCCGCCCGGGCGAGTCGTGGCTCGGCGGCGGCAGCGGCGGCGTATCGGGACCGGCGGTCCGCGCGATCGCGCTCGCCCAGGTGCGGGAGGTGCGCGAGCGTGCCGTTGGTGCCGGCGTCTCGACGATCCCGCTGTTTGCGCCGATCCGCTGCAGCTCGGCCGCGATCCGGGCGCCCGCGAGCGGCTCGCGGAACGATTCTGTGCCCACGCCGACGAGAT
>DATFPO010000009.1:0-8609 GCA_035264745.1 Solirubrobacteraceae bacterium
GATCGTCGTCGCCCTGCTCGCGCGTGCCGGGCGCCGGCTCGTCGAGCGAGGTCAGGTCCGCGCCGGAATAGCCGGCGGGCATGATCTCGCCCTTGTTGATCCAGCACTTGACGCCGATGCGGCCGAAGGTCGTGCGGGCCTCGTAGAACCCGAAGTCGATGTCCGCGCGCATCGTGTGCAGCGGGACGCGCCCGTCGGAGTACTGCTCCGTGCGGGCCATCTCCGCGCCGCCGAGGCGGCCGGAGACCTGGATCTTGCAGCCCTTGGCGCCCGACCGCATGGCGCTCGTGAGCGCCCGCTTCATGGCGCGCCGGAAGGCGACGCGGTTCTGCAGCTGCTCGGCGATCGACTGCGCGACGAGCTTGGCGTCGAGCTCGGGGCGCTTGATCTCGAGGATGTTGACCTTGATGGCCTTGCCGGTCAGGCGGTTGAGGTCGCGACGCAGCGCGTCGACCTCGGATCCCGACTTGCCGATCACGATGCCCGGACGCGCGGTGTGGATGTTGACCTCCACCTCGTTGGCGTCCTTGCGGATCGTGATGTCGGACAGGCCGGCGTGGGCCAGCTTGCCGGTGATGTGGCGGCGGATGCGGGTGTCCTCGTCCAGGTAGTCGGCGAAGTTGCGCTCGTGGAACCAGTTCGACTTCCAGTCGTGGATGTAGCCCACGCGCATCGACTCGGGATGAACTTTCTGGCCCATGGCGGCTAGGTGCTCCCCTTCGGCGTCAGAGTGATGGTCAGATGGGCGGTGCGCTTGCGGATGCGGGTGGCCCGGCCCATGGCCCGAGGGCGGTAGCGCCTGAGCGTCGGGCCCTCGTCGGCGTAGACGTCCCGGATGCGCAGATCGTCGCCCACCAGCTCGTGGTTGTGCTCGGCGTTGGCCACCGCCGAGTCCAGCAGCTTGCTCCATTCCCGCGCCACCGCCCGGGGCGTGAAGGCGAGGATGGCCCGCGCCTCGTCCACCGTCTTGCCGCGCAGAAGCTCGCTGATCAGCCGCGCCTTGCGGGGCGAGGAGCGAACGTACTTGGCCTGCGCGCGCACGACCGGCGGCGACGTCGTGCCGGAGTCCCGGGACGGACGCGCCGACTCCCGCGGCTGCGCTGGCGGCTGCGGTTCGGCCGCGCCACGCCGGCCCCGACGGCGGGGCCTCCCGGTGCCGGACCGCTGCTCTTCGCTCACGACCTCAGCCTCCCCGACGAGGCATGTCCTCGGTAGCGACGCGTCGGTGCGAACTCGCCCAGCTTGTGGCCCACCATGCCCTCGGTCACGAACACCGGCACGTGCTTCTGCCCGTCGTGCACGGCGATCGTGTGGCCGACCATCTCCGGGAAGATCGTCGACGTGCGCGACCAGGTCTTGACCATCTGCTTGTTGCCGGAGGCGTTCATGCCCTCGATCCGCGACAGCAGGCGCTGCTCGACCCACGGCCCCTTCTTGCTGGAGCGGCTCATCTCTTCTTGCCCCTCCGCCGACCTCTGACGATGTAGCGGTCGGACCGCTTGCGCTTCTTGCGGGTGCGATAGCCGAGGGTGGGGACCCCCCAAGGCGTCACGGGATGGCGGCCCGCGGTGGTCGAGCCCTCGCCGCCGCCGTGGGGGTGGTCGACGGGGTTCATCGCGGTGCCCCGGGTCTGCGGCCGGACCCCCAGGTGGCGATTACGCCCCGCCTTGCCGACCTTGACGTTCTGGTGGTCGGCGTTGCCGATGGTGCCCACGGTGGCGCGGCAGTCGGATCGGACCATCCGCATCTCTCCGGAGGGCAGCCGCAGGGTGGCCATGCCGCCCTCCTTGGCCATCAGCTGGATCCCGGTGCCCGCCGCCCGGCCCAGCTGACCGCCCCGGCCCGGCTCGAGCTCCACGTTGTGCAGCACGGTCCCGATCGGCATGCTGGCCAGCGGCAGGCAGTTGCCGATCGCGACCTCGGCGGTGGGGCCCGAGGACACGCTGGCCCCCACCCTCAGCCGCTGGGGGGCGAGGATGTAGCGCTTCTCGCCGTCGGCGTAGTGGAGCAGGGCGATGTAGGCGGAGCGGTTGGGGTCGTACTCGATCGAGGCCACCCGTGCGGGTATGCCGTCCTTGCGGCGCTTGAAGTCGATCTTGCGGTACAGGCGCTTGGCGCCTCCGCCGCGATGCCGGGACGTCTTGCGGCCGTGCACGTTGCGCCCGCCCGACTTCTTCAGTCCCTGGGTCAGGGTCTTCTCGGGCTCGTCGCGGGTGAGCTCGCTGTAGTCGGGATAGGTGGCGAATCGCCGCCCGGGGCTGGTGGGCTTGGGCTTGCGGATGGCCATGGCTCAGGCGCTCTCCTCCAGGCCCTGGAAGATCGGGATCTCCTGGCCCGGGCCCACCTGGACGATCGCCTTCTTCCACTGGCGCGTGCGCCCGGCGGTGTAGCCGCGGCGCTTGGGCTTGGACTTCACCGACATCGTGCGCACGTCGGTCACCGTCACCCCGAACAGCGACTCGATCGCCTGGCGGATCTGGGTCTTGTGAGCGCCGGGATGGACCCGGAACGTGTACTTGCCGGTTGAGGCCAGCACGTAGGTCTTCTCCGACACCAGCGGGCGGATGATCACCTGGGCGGGCTCCATCACGCCGCCTCCTCGGTGGTCTCGCGCCGCCTGCCCCTGCCGCGGGCGGTCAGGGCATCCAGCGCTGCAGCCGAGACCAGCACCGCCGCCGCGGCGACCAGGTCGGCCACGCCCACGGCGTCCGCGGGCAGGACGCTTACGCCGGCCAGGTTGCGAAACGACTTGGCGGCCGCCACCTCCTCGTCCGCGAGCGCCACCAGCGTTGGCCGGTTGCCGCCCCACTCGGCCAGCGCGGCGGCCGCCTGCTTGGTGGATGGCGACTCGAAGGCGCCCGCGTCGAGCACGGCGATCGACCCGCGGGCGGCATGCAGCGACAGCGCGCTGCGCAGGGCGGCCCGGCGCGCCTTGCGGTTGACCTTGAGCGTGTAGCCGCGGGGAGACGGGCCGAACGCGATGCCGCCGCCGGTCCAAAGGGGGGAGCGGATCGAGCCTGCGCGCGCGCGCCCGGTCCCCTTCTGGCGCCACGGCTTGGCGCCCCCGCCCCGCACCTCGCCGCGGGTGCGCGTCGACGCCGTCCCCCTCCGGGTGGCGTTGCGCTCGGCGCGCACGCACTCGTGGATCAGGGCCTCGTTGAAGCGTGCCTCGAACGTCTCGGCGTCCAGGTCGACGCCGCCCTGCTTGCCGACGTACGGCGCCCTAGCCATCGCTGCGCACCTCCACGGTGGCGCCGGTCGCCCCCGGCACCGCGCCCCGAACCAGCAGCAGGTTTTCCTCGGGGATCACCCGGGCGACGCTCAGACCGCGCTGGGTGACCCGCCGGCCCCCCATCCGGCCCGGCCCCCGCAGGCCCTTGAACACCCGGGAGGGGGTGGCCGAGGCGCCGATCGAGCCCGGCGCGCGGATGTTATGGGACCCGTGCGACACGGGCCCGCGGCTGAAGTTGTGGCGCTTGACCGTCCCCTGGAAGCCCTTGCCCTTGGAGACGCCCGACACCTTGACCTTCTGGCCGGGCTCGAAGGCCTCGACGGTCACGGTGTCCCCGATCGCGAGCTCGGCTGCCTCGTCGCGGAACTCGACCAGATGGCGCACCGGTGGCGCGTCCGCCTTCTTGAGGTGGCCCAGCTCGGGCCTGGTCAGGCGGCGCTCCTTGACGGCGCCGAAGCCCAGCTGCACCGCCTCGTAGCCGTCGCGCTCGGCGGTCCGAATCGCGGTCACCGGGCAGGGGCCGGCCTCCAGGACGGTCACGCGCTCGACTCGTCCGTCCTCCTCCAGGAAGACCTGCGTCATGCCTAGCTTGCGGGCGAGGATCGCGGCCATGAGGTCAGGTGGCGAGGCGGATCTCGATGTCCACGCCCGCGGGCAGGTGGTCGAGGCGCTGGAGCGAGTCCACGGTCTTCGGCGTCGGCTGGTGGATGTCGATCAGCCGCTTGTGGGTGCGGATCTCGAAGTGTTCCTGGGAGTCCTTGTCCTTGAACGGCGAGCGGATGACCGAGTAGACGTTCTTCTCGGTCGGGAGCGGCACCGGCCCCGCCACCCGCGCGCCGGTGCGGGTCGCCGTGTCCACGATCTCCTTGGCCGCCGTCTCGATCGAACGGTGGTCGTAGGACTTCAGGCGGATGCGGATCTTGTTCTCGGCGAGCGTCGCCATGGCGGTGTGATCGGTTACTGCGGTTTGGCGCTAACGGGGCGGGCCCTGTTGCGGGGCCCGCCCCGTGTGGTCGTATCTGGCCTTTCTCGTTGAGCGACCGCCTGGCGGCAGCCGCTGCCACTACTCGATGATTTCGGTCACGACTCCCGAGCCGACCGTGCGGCCGCCCTCGCGGATCGCGAAGCGCAGGCCCTGATCCATGGCGATCGGCTGGATCAGCTCGATCTCCATCTGCACGTTGTCGCCCGGCATGACCATCTCCGTGCCCTCGGGGAGCTTCGCCACCCCGGTCACGTCGGTGGTCCGGAAGTAGAACTGCGGCCGGTAGCCGCTGAAGAACGGCGTGTGGCGCCCGCCCTCCTCCTTCTTGAGGACGTACACCTCGGCCTTGAACTTGGTGTGGGGGGTGATCGAGCCCGGCTTGCACAGCACCTGGCCGCGCTCGATGTCCTCGCGCTTGGTCCCGCGCAGCAGGCAGCCGACATTGTCGCCGGCCTGCCCCTGGTCGAGGATCTTGCGGAACATCTCCACGCCGGTGACCACCGTCTTGGTGGTGGGGCGGATCCCGACGATCTCGACCTCGTCGCCGGTGTTGATGACCCCCTGCTCGATCCGGCCGGTGGCCACGGTGCCACGACCGGTGATCGAGAACACGTCCTCGACCGGCATCAGGAAGGGGCGGTCCAGGGGACGCTCGGGCTCGGGGATGTAGGTGTCCAGCGCCTCGGTGAGCTCGAGGATCTTGGCCTTGGCCTCATCGTCGCCCTCCAGCGCCTTCAGCGCCGAGCCGCTGATGACCGGGATGTCGTCGCCGGGGAACTCGTACTCGGAGAGCAGGTCGCGAACCTCGACCTCGACCAGCTCGAGCAGCTCCGGGTCGTCGACCATGTCGGCCTTGTTGAGGAACACCACGATGTAGGGCACGTTCACCTGGCGGGCCAGCAGCACGTGCTCGCGGGTCTGCGGCATCGGCCCGTCCGCAGCGGACACCACCAGGATGGCCCCGTCCATCTGGGCCGCCCCGGTGATCATGTTCTTGATGTAGTCGGCGTGCCCGGGACAGTCAACATGGGCGTAATGGCGATTGTCGGTCTCGTACTCGACGTGCGAGGTGGCGATGGTGATCCCGCGCTCCTTCTCCTCGGGAGCGTTGTCGATCTCCTCGAAGCTCTTCACCTCGGTGCCGCTGCCCCGCTCGGCGAGCACCTGCGTGATGGCGGCGGTCAGCGTCGTCTTGCCGTGATCGATATGGCCGATCGTGCCGACGTTGACGTGGGGCTTGTCCCGCTCGAACTTCTCCTTCGCCACTTGGGTTGTCTCCTTTGCGTAGGGAGCTCGCCGGCTAGACGGCGAACCTCGGAAATCTAGCTCAGTCGGCCTGCACTCGGTCGCCCGCGATGGCCTAGGCCGCCACCGGAGCGCCCTGCCGCTGCTCCACGATCTGCTCGGCGATGTTCGCCGGCACCTCCTGGTAGCGGTCGAACTGCATGGTGTAGGTGGCCCGGCCCTGGGTGGTGGAACGCAGGTCGGTGGCATACCCGAACATCTCACCCAGCGGGACAACCCCGCTGATCACCATTGCGTTGCCGCGCGGCTCCTGCGCCTCGACGTGGCCCCGCCGGCGCATGAGGTCCCCGATCACGTCACCCACGAACTCCTGGGGGGTGACGATCTCGATCGCGAACACCGGCTCCAGGAGGACCGGCTTGGCGCGTTTGGCCGCCTCCTGGAGGGCCAGGGAACCCGCCACCTTGAAGGCGACCTCGGAGGAGTCGACGTCGTGGTACTTGCCGTCCACCAGGGTGACCCGCACGTCGACCATCGGATAGCCGGCCCGCGGGCCGTTCTCCAGGGCCTCCTCGACGCCCTTCTCCACCGCGGGGATGAACTCGGTGGGGATGGCGCCGCCCTTGATCCGGTTGACGAAGTCGAAGCCCTCGCCGGGCGCCGGCTCCAGATCGAGGTTGACGACGCCGTATTGGCCCGAGCCGCCGGTCTGGCGGATGAACTTGCCCTCGACGTCGTGGGCGTCGCCGCGCACCGTCTCCCGGTAGGAGACCTGGGGACGGCCGACATTGGCGTCGACCTTGAACTCACGCAGCATCCGGTCCACCAGGATCTCGAGGTGCAGCTCGCCCATGCCGGAGATCTCGGTCTGGCCCGTCTCGTCGTTGGTCTGGACCTGGAAGGTCGGATCCTCCTCTGCCAGGCGACCGAGAGCCGTCGACATCTTCTCCTGGTCGGCCTTGGTCTTGGGCTCGATGGCCACCTTGATCACCGGCTCGGGGAACTCGATCGTCTCCAGCTTGATGGGCGCATCCGGAGCGGCCAGGGTGTCGCCGGTCGAGACCTGCTTGATGCCGACTCCGGCGGCGATGTCCCCGGCGTGGACCTCCTCCATCTCCTCGCGGTGGTTGGCGTGCATCATCAGGATGCGCCCGATCCGCTCGGTGCGCCCGGTGGACACGTTGAGCACCCGCGATCCCGCCCTCAGCTTGCCCGAGTAGACGCGGAAGTAAGTCAGCTTGCCGACGTACGGGTCGGCCATGATCTTGAACGCCAGTGCCGCGAACGGCTCGTCGTCGCTGGGGCGACGCACCGTCGCCTTGCCGTTGGAGTCCGCCTTGTCGGGCTCGACGCCATCCACCGGCGGCACCTCAAGCGGCGACGGCAGGTAATCGATCACCGCGTCCAGCAGCGGCTGGACCCCCTTGTTCTTGAACGAGGACCCGCACAGCACCGGGGTCAGCCTGATCTCGAGGGTGGCCTTACGGATCGCCTGCTTGAGGCGCTCGACCGGGATCTGCTGGTCCTCGAGGATCATCTCGACGAGCTCGTCGTCGTAGTGGGACACCTCCTCGAGCAGGTGCTCGCGGGCGGCGGCCGCCGCCTCCGCGATGTCGTCGGGGATGTCCACCACATCCTGCTCCATCCCCAGCTCGTCCCGGTAGAGGATCGCCCGGTTGGCCACCAGGTCGACGATGCCGCGGAAGTCGGACTCGGCTCCGATCGGAAGCTGGATGGGGACCGGATGGGCGCCCAGGCGGTCGACCATCGTCTGGATCCCGCGCTCGAAGTCGGCCCCGATGCGGTCCATCTTGTTGATGTAGGCGATCCGCGGCACCCGGTACTTGTCGGCCTGCCGCCACACCGTCTCGGACTGCGGCTCGACGCCGGCGACCGAGTCGAACAGGGCGATGGCCCCGTCCAGCACCCGCAGCGAGCGCTCGACCTCGACCGTGAAGTCGACGTGCCCGGGGGTGTCGATGAGGTTGATCCGGTGGTCGCGCCAGTGGCAGGTGGTGGCGGCCGAGGTGATGGTGATGCCGCGCTCCTGCTCCTGCTCCATCCAGTCCATCGTGGCGGCGCCCTCGTGAACCTCCCCCATCTTGTGGGTGCGCCCGGTGTAATAGAGGATGCGCTCGGTCGTCGTCGTCTTGCCGGCGTCGATGTGCGCCATGATCCCGATGTTCCGGGTGTTCTCTAGGGTGCTCTTCAAAGCCATGACGTTTGCTCTACTTCAAGCCCTCGGACCGGGCGTCCCGCCTGCCAGAGGGCAAAAAAATGGGCCCCCAGGGCCCATGCAAGACTCAGCTGTCGCCCGGGCGGAATCGCCTATGTCGCGGTGGTCTCCACGGTCGGTTTCCTACATGAAGCGGGACGCGCGCGCATGAACGCGCCGTCCCGCAGAACGGCTGACGATCATAGCAAAGGGTCCTGGGCGTCCCGGGCGGCCTCGGCCGTGTCCGGCGCGGGCGCGCGGGCCGAGGCCCGGATGGCCGGAAGCGGGGTCGACGCCGGCTTCGTGGCCGCCGTCGGGCTTGCCGTCGCCGCCGCCGGCGGCTGCCTCCTGCTGGTGATCAGCGACTTCACCCCGCTGTTCGAGGCACGCACGGTGACCGCCACCATCGGCAGCGTGACCGGCGGGAGCAACCACCTCTACGCCATGACGTTGATCGGGCTGGTGGCCGCCCCGATGGCCTGGGGGGCGCTCCGGGGCGGCAGCCAGCCGGCCATGATCTCGCTGGTCGTCCTGGGCCTCCTGGCCGTCGTCATCGCCCTGGCCTTCGACCTCCCCGACGCCACCGGCACCAACACCCTCAGCCGCTCGTTCGCCTACGCGAACGCCGAGTCCCTCCCCCGGGTCGGCTTCTACCTCGAGACCCTCGGAGCGGTGCTGCTGCTGATCGCCGGCGGCGGCATCCTGCTGCTCAGCGGCAAGACGCCGAACCGTCGGGACCGCGAGCCCCGCTCCGGGCCCCCGGCGCCTGCAACCCCGGCGCAGCGCCCCTGACCCGGGCGGCCTGACAGCAACACCAGCGGCGCTGGTAGGCGTGCCGCCTACCAGCGGTAGTGGGCGAACGCCTTGTTCGCCTGGGCCATGCGGTAGATGTCGTCCTTGCGCTTGTAGGCGCCGCCCTGCTGCGACTGGGC
>DATFPO010000010.1:0-10458 GCA_035264745.1 Solirubrobacteraceae bacterium
TCAAGCCGGCATAGAGGACGCCGTGGAACGGCGTCCCGTGCTCGCGCATGGCGTCGACGACCGGCTGGTGGACACCGGTCACGATGTCGCGTGCCGCATCGTCGTCCACCCCCGCGACCGGCGAGTAGGAGCCCATGCCGCCCGTGTTGGGGCCCCGGTCGCCGTCGAAGATGCGCTTGTAGTCCTGCGCCGGCGCCATCGGGACCGCTCGCTCGCCGTCGCACAGGGCCAGCAGCGAGAGCTCCTCGCCGTCGAGGAAGTCCTCGACCAGGACACGGGTCTCCCCGAACCGGCGGTCGATCAGCATCTCCTGCAGCGCGCCGCGGGCCTGGCGCTCGTCGGCGGCGATCACCACCCCCTTGCCGGCGGCCAAACCGTCGGCCTTGAGCACGACCGGATAGCGCCCGCCGATGGCCGACATCCCGGCCTCGACGTCCGCGACCACCCGATGATCCGCGGTCGCCACGCCGGCCTCCCGCATGACGTCCTTGGCGAACCCCTTGGAGCCCTCGAGCCTGGCCGCGGCGGCGGTCGGGCCGAAGGCCCGGACCCCGGCGTCGCCCAGCGCGTCCACCACGCCGGCCACCAGCGGGGCCTCGGGCCCCACCACCACCAGGTCGACCCGCTCGTCGCGGGCGGCGGCGACCAGCGCGTCGACGTCGCCGGCGTCGGCCTCCACCAGACGGGCATCGGCCGCGATGCCGGCGTTGCCGGGCGCGCAGAGCACCTCCGGGCGCTGGGGCGAGCGGGCCAGCGCCCGGACCAGCGCGTGCTCGCGCCCCCCGGCCCCGACTACGAGCGCCCGCAAGGCACCGAGCTCAGAGCCCGGAGATGAAGTCGTCCACCGGGATGGCGGTCAGCGTCTCGTACTTCGCCGTGCCGCGCGAGCCGAGCTCCATCGAGACCCGGGCGATTGTCTGCTCGTCCGGCGCCTCGACGACGTTGACGAAGTCGAAGTGCCCGAGCGTCGCCCACTGCGCCTTCACCGTCGCGCCGAGCTGCTCGATCTCCTGGGAGACCTCGCGGATCCGCTGGGGGTTGTTCTTGACGGTCTGCACGCCCTCCGGGGTCAGCGTGGTGAGCATGATGTACGTCGGCATGGGACCTCCGAGGTCGGTGGCGGTCGCTCCGGGTCCGTCGCGGCTGTTCTACCCGAACGGCGAGGCGCGCGCCACCCTCTCCGCCGCCCGAGGCGGGCGGCCAGGCCCGGGGGTCAGGCCGCGGCCGGCTCGCGATGAGGCTCGGCCGCCCGGGTGAACACGAGCTCGCCCTCGGCGGCGTCCACCAGCACACTGTCCCCCTCGGCGAACTCGCCCTCGAGCACCGCCATGGCCAGGCGGTCGACCAGCCGCTTCTGGATGACCCGCTTGAGTGGGCGCGCCCCGTACGTCGAGTCGTAGCCGAGGTTGGCGAGCAGCTGGCGCGCCGCATCCGTCAGCTCGATCTGGATGCCCCGAGCGCGGACCCGCTTGGCCACCTGGGCCACCTGTAGGTCGACGATTTCGGCGATCTGCTCGCGAGACAGCGGGTGGAACTCGACGATGTCGTCCAGCCGGTTGATGAACTCCGGCTTGAATTGGGCGTCGACGCCGGCCCGGCCGCCCGGGATGTTGGACGTCATGATGAGGACGACGTTCTTGAAGTCCACCGTGCGCCCCTGGCCGTCGGTCAGGCGCCCGTCGTCCATCACCTGGAGCAGGGTGTTGAAGACGTCCGGGTGCGCCTTCTCGATCTCGTCGAGGAGCACCACGCAGTAGGGCCGCCGCCGCACCGCCTCGGTGAGCTGGCCGCCCTCCTCGAAGCCGATGTAGCCGGGCGGAGCCCCGATCAGCCGCGCCACCGAGTGCTTCTCCATGTACTCCGACATGTCGATGCGCACCATCGCGTCGTCGGAGTCGAACATGAACTCGGCCAGCGCCCGGGCCAGCTCGGTCTTGCCCACGCCGGTGGGGCCCAGGAACAGGAAGGTCCCGATCGGACGGTTGGGGTCCTGGAGGCCCGCCCGCGAGCGGCGCAGGGCGTTGGCCACCGCCTCGATGGCCTCGTCCTGCCCGACCACCCGGCGGTGCAGGCGCTCCTCCATGTGGATGAGCTTCTCCACCTCGCCCTCCATGAGGCGCGAGACGGGGATCCCGGTCCACTTCGAGACCACCTCGGCGACGTCCTCGGCGTCGACCTCCTCCTTGAGGAACGTGGTCTCGCGGCTGTCCGGGCGCTCCTCCAGCTCGGCCAGCTTCTTCTCCAGCTCGGGGATCTCGCCGTAGCGCAGCTCGGCCGCCCGCTGGAGGTCGGCGGCGCGCTCGGCCCGCTCTACCTCGTGGTGGGCCTGCTCGAGGCGCTCCTTGAGCCCGCGGACCTCGGAGATGGCGTCCTTCTCGGCCTGCCACTGGGCCTTCATCGCCGACGAGCGCTCCTGGAGCTCGGCCAGCTCGTGCTCGAGCGCCTCGCGCCGGGCCGCCGAGGCCTCGTCCTTCTCCTTGGACAGCGCCTCGCGCTCGATCTCCAGCTGCATGATCCGCCGCTCCACCTCGTCGATCTCCGTGGGCAGCGAGTCGATCTCGATGCGCAGCCGGGAGGCCGACTCGTCGACCAGGTCGATCGCCTTGTCGGGCAGGAAGCGGTCGGCGATGTAGCGCTGGGACAGGGTGGCGGAGGCGATGATCGCGCTGTCCTGGATGCGCACGCCGTGGTGGACCTCGTAGCGCTCCTTGAGCCCGCGCAGGATCGCGATGGTGTCCTCGACCGACGGCTCGCCCACGTACACCGGCTGGAACCGTCGCTCGAGGGCCGGGTCCTTCTCGATGTGCTTGCGGTACTCGTCGAGCGTGGTGGCGCCGACGGCGCGCAGCTCCCCCCGCGCGAGCATCGGCTTGAGCATGTTGCCGGCGTCGACCGCGCCCTCGGCGGCGCCGGCGCCGACGATCGTGTGCAGCTCGTCCATGAAGACGATGATCTGGCCGCGGGCGTCGGCGATCTCCTTGAGCACCGCCTTCAGGCGTTCCTCGAACTCGCCGCGGTACTTCGAGCCCGCGACCATCGCGCCGATGTCCAGGGCGATGAGCCGGCGGTCGCGCAGGGACTCGGGCACGTCGCCCGACACGATCCGCTGGGCCAGGCCCTCGACGATCGCGGTCTTGCCGACGCCCGGCTCGCCGATCAGCACCGGGTTGTTCTTGGTCCGTCGCGACAGCACCTGGATCACCCGACGGATCTCGTCGTCGCGCCCGATCACCGGGTCGAGCTTGCCCTGTTCGGCGGCCGCGGTCAGGTCGCGCCCGAACTTCTCGAGCGCCTGGTACTTGTCCTCGGGGCTCTGGTCGGTGACCCGATGGGGTCCGCGCACGTCGGCGACCGCCCGCTGCAGGGCATCGCGATCCGCGCCCGCGGCGCGCAGCGCCTCCCCGGCCGGAGACTTCGACGCCGCCAGCGCGAGGAGCAGATGCTCGGTCGAGACGTACTCGTCGCCGAGCTCGCCGGCCTCCTTCTCGGCCGCGCGCAGGACCTGGACCAGCTCGCTGGAGGCGCCGGCCGGCTCGCCGCCCTCGCCGCTGAGGGCGGGCAGCGCGTCCAGCGCGGCATTGAGCTGCTCGCGCAGGCGCTCCGGCGGGAGCCCGAGCTTCTGGAGCACGGGGACCACCACGCCGCCGTCCTGCTCGAGCAGGACGGCGAGGAGATGCTCGGGGGTCAGCTGCGGGTTGCGCCGATTCTCGGCCAGCAGCTGAGCGGCTTGGAGAGCCTCCTGGGACTTGATGGTGAAGCGGTCTGGTTGCAAGGGTCAGTCCTGGAGATCTAAGTGTTAGTGACTAAGATTATAGGCTGTGGGAGGCGCGCCCACAAGGCCCGGACCGGAGGGCCGAGGGCGCCAGGCGGTCTAGGCGCGGCGCCGCCCGGGCATCGGCACCGTGCGGGTCGATCGCACCGGCACCAGCCCACCCCCCGCCCGATAGGGGACGATCTCGGCCCGCAGCTCGCGCCGGACCCGGTCGAGCTCGGCCTCCAGCTTCTCGCGGGCCTGGCTGGCGCGCCGCTCGAGCGCCGCCATGCGCCTGTTCATGCGCTCCAGGGTCTCCTCGAGCTCGAGGACCCGCTCGACGCCGGCCAGGTTCATCCCGAGCTCGGCGGTCATCTCCTGGATGCGGCGCAGGCGCTGGACGTCCTCCTGCGAGTACAGCCGGGTGCCCTTGGGCGAGCGCTTGGGCTCGATCAGGCCCCGCGCCTCGTACATCCGCAGCGTCTGGGGATGCATCTCGGCCAGCTCGGCCGCCACCGAGATCATGAAGACGCCCCGCCCGCGGGAGACCCGCACTTCGCGATCCCCGACGCGTCGCCTGGCCATCACGAGCCTCCCCCGGCACCGGCCGCGCCGCGGGCGGTGAACAGCCGCGCCCTCGGGTTGCCGTTCATGACCTTGGACAGCTCGTCGACCGCAACCTTCTCCTCCTTGGAGAGCGACGCCGGCACGTCGATGACGAAGCGGTAATGGATGTCGCCGCGGCCGCCCCCACTCAGCTTGGGCGGGCCCTCCCCGCGCAGGCGCTGGACGGTCCCGTGCCTGGTGCCGCCGGGGACCCGCAGCTTCTTGTTGCCGCGCAGCGTCGGCACTTCGATGGTGGCGCCGCGGATCGCCTCGGGGATGGTCAACGGCACCTCGACCTCGACGTGGTCGCCCTTGCGCTTGAAGATCGAGGACTCCGAGACCCGGGTGACCACGTACAGGTCGCCGGGCGGCCCGCCGCGCTGCCCGGGCTCTCCCTTGCCGGCCAGCCGGATGCGGCTGCCGTCGCGGACCCCGGCCGGGATCGAGACCCGGTAGCGCTTGACCGTCTGGCGGACGCCCGTGCCGTGGCAGGTGGGGCAGGGATCCTCGATGACGGTCCCGCTCCCGCCGCAGCGCGAGCAGGGCTGAGAGATCGAGAACAGCCCCTGGCCCTCGGCCTCCACGCCCCGGCCCTGGCATTGGGGGCAGACCTTCGGAGACGTGCCGGGTTTGGCCCCGGTGCCCGAGCAGGTCGGGCAGGGCGCCGACGTCGGGACGGCCAGGGGCACCTGTGCCCCCTGGATCGCCTGGTCGAATGAGAGCCGGACCTCGGTCTCGAGATCACGGCCCGGCGCCGGCCGCGGGCGGCCGCGCGAGCCCCGGGAGCCCCCGCTCGCCCCGCCGAAGAGGTTGGACAGGATGTCGCCGAAGCCGCCCGAGAACGCCCCGGGGTCGAAGCCGCCCGGCCCTCCGGTCGCGAACGGGCCGGTTCCGCGGTCGTACTGCTTGCGCTTGTCGGGATCGCCGAGGACGTCGTAGGCCTGCGAGATCTCCTTGAAGCGCTCCTCCGCGCGCTTGTTGTCCGGATTGCGGTCGGGGTGGTACTGGCGCGCCAGCTTGCGGTAGGCCTTCTTGATCTCGTCCTGGCTGGCGTTCTTCGAGACCCCCAGCGCCTTGTAGTAGTCGGGTCGCGACGGCATGGACAGTTCCTCTTAGGCCGCCACCACCACACGGGCCGGGCGCAGGACGGCGCCGTTGGCCCGGTAGCCCTGCTGGTAGACCTCGACGATCGTCCCGGACGCGGTTCCCTCCACCGGCTGCTGCGCCATCGCCTCGTGCAGCGCCGGGTCGAAGCGCTCACCCTGCGGCGAGTAGGCCTCGATCCCCACCCGGGCCAGCGCCGCGCTCAGCTCGGCGGCCACCAGGCGGATCCCCTCCGCGAGCTGGCCGTCGTCGCCCTCCGACCGATCCTCCTCGGCGGCCACCAGCGCGAGATTGAGGTTGTCCAGCGCGGGCAGCAGCTCGCGCGCCAGCTTGGCCACGCCCCGGGCCTCGGCCGCCGAGAGATCCTTGGCCGCGCGCTTGCGGTAGTTCTCGAAGTCGGCCTGGGTTCGCTGGGCCAGCGACAGGTACTCGTCCCGCTCCCGGGCCTTGCCCAGCAGCTCGTCGAGGTCGTGCTCGACGGCCTCCGCCTCCCGCTCCACCGTCTCGGGACGCCCCGGCTCTCCCTCAGCCGGAGGTGCCCCCGGCGCCCCGGGCTCGGCGGACCCATCAGCGACGTTGTCCCCAGCGGGGGCGGCGTCCCTCGCGGAGGGGATATCCCTGCCCGGAGCGGGGGATGCCTCCCCCGCCCCGCGGCCAGGATCATCAGCCCCGCCGGACTTCCGCACGTCGGGGCCGTCCTCGGAGCGCCCCGTCATCACTTGCCCTCGTCGACGACCTCGGCGTCAACCACGTCCTCCTCGGCCTCGGGCTGGCCCTCGGCGCCGTCGCCCGCCGGGCCTCCGCCGTCGCCGGCCGCCGCGGCCTGCTCAGCCTGCGCCCGCTCGTACATGGCCTGGGAAACGGCGTGGAACGCGGTCTGCAGCGCCTCGGTCTTGGCCTTGATCTCGGCGGTGTCCTCCGAGGTGAGCACCTCGCGGACCTCCCGGATCGCGGTCTCGATCTGCTCCTTGGAGGAGCTGTCGACCGAGTCGCCGAGCTCGGACAGCTGGCGCTCCGCCTGGTAGGCCGCGTTCTCGGCCTCGTTGCGGGCCTCGGCCAGCTCGCGCTGGCGGCGGTCCTCCTCGGCGTGGGTCTCGGCGTCGCTGACCATGCTCTTGATCTCGTCCTCGGAGAGCCCGGAGCCGGCCTTGATCTCGATCGTCTGCTCCTTGCCGGTCCCCAGGTCCTTGGCCGAGACGTTGAGGATGCCGTTGGCGTCGATGTCGAACGCGACCTCGATCTGCGGGATGCCGCGCGGGGCCGGCGGGATGCCGGTGAGCTGGAACTTGCCCAGCGACTTGTTGCCCAGCGCCATCTCGCGCTCGCCCTGCAGGACGTGGATCTCCACGCTCGGCTGGTTGTCCTCGGCGGTCGAGAAGACCTCGGACTTCCGGGTCGGGATCGTGGTGTTGCGCTCGATCAGGCGAGTCATCACGCCGCCCTTGGTCTCGATGCCCAGGGTCAGCGGCGTGACGTCCAGCAGCAGAACGTCCTTGACGTCGCCGGCCAGCACGCCCGCCTGGATCGCGGCGCCCACCGCCACCACCTCGTCGGGATTGACGCCGCGGTGCGGGTCCTTGCCGGTGAGCTGCTTGACCTTCTCCTGGACGGCGGGCATGCGGGTCATACCCCCCACTAGGACGACGTGCTCGATCTCGCCCACGCCCTTGTCCTTGGCGTCGTCGAGCGCCTGCCGGACCGGCGCCTCGACTCGCTTGAGCAGGTCGGCGGTCAGCTCGGAGAGCTTGGCCCGGGTCAGCCGCATGTCCAGGTGCTTGGGCCCGGACGCGTCGGCGGTCACGAACGGCAGGTTGATCTGCGTCTCCTGGGTGGTGGAGAGCTCGATCTTGGCCTTCTCGGCCGCCTCGTAGAGGCGCTGGAGCGCCATGCGGTCCTGGGACAGGTCGATGCCCTGGTCGCGCTTGAACTCGGCGACCAGCCAGTCGACGATCGCCTTGTCGAAGTTGTCGCCGCCGAGGTGGTTGTCGCCCGAGGTCGCCTTGACCTCGAACACGCCCTCGCCGATCTCCAGGACGGAGACGTCGAAGGTGCCGCCGCCCAGGTCGAAGACCAGGATGGTCTGGTCGGACTCCTTGTCGAGGCCGTAGGCCAGCGAGGCCGCGGTGGGCTCGTTGATGATCCGCTTGACGTCAAGGCCGGCGATCTTGCCGGCGTCCTTGGTGGCCTGGCGCTGGTCGTCGTTGAAGTAGGCCGGCACAGTGACCACGACGGAGTCGACCGTGTCGCCAAGGTACGCCTCGGCGTCCGACTTGAGCTTCTGGAGGATCATCGCGCTGATCTCGGGGGGCGAGTGCTGCTTGCCGCCCGCCTCGACCCGCACGTCGCCGCCGGGGCCGGCGACGACCTTGTAGGGCACGATGGCCTCCTCCTCCTTGACCTCGGCCTCCTTGCGCCCCATGAAGCGCTTGATCGAGAAGACGGTGTTGGTCGGGTTTGTCACCGCCTGGCGCTTGGCGACCGTGCCCACCAGGCGCTCGCCGGAGTCCGTGAACGCCACCACCGACGGAGTCGTGCGTCCGCCCTCGGCGTTCTCGATCACCGTCGGCTCACCACCCTCGAGCACGGCCATGCAGGAGTTGGTGGTACCGAGGTCAATTCCGATCGTCTTGCCCATGTCTGGAACAGCTCCTTGTCAGCGTCTGGCTAAGTTCGTGTGCTCCGGAGTATAGCGCCGGAGGGAAGAGATCTCAGTGGAGGTATAGCAGATATTTTACCGTCCCAGGCGGCATCTCGGCCGAGCGAGAGGGCAAACGGGATCGGCCGATCGCAAGGGCCGACAGGCTGGCCGACGATTTTGCAGAGGGCGCTGGGGCGGCGGGCTAGCCCTCCGGCAGCGGCCGGGGCGGACGCAGCCGGGGCACGGCGTCGACCGCCACGATCGAGACGACGATCATGGCGGCGCCCAGCCAGCCGACCGGCGAGAGCCGGTCCCCGGCCAGCAGGTAGCCGAACACCCCCGCGAACACCGGCTCCGAGGCCAAGATCAGCGCGGTGCGTGCCGGTGAGGCGTGGCGCTGGGCGTAGCTCTGGACGAAGAACCCCACAGCGCTGGCCACCACCGCCGTGACCGCCAGGGCGACCCACACTGACGCGCCGCGGGGGGCGACGATGTCGCCCGAGACCGCCGCCGCGGCCGCGCAGACCAGCCCGCACACCCCCAGTTGCACCGCCACCAGGGCCCCGACCGGATACCCCGACACCGCGCGATCGGTGGCCAGGATGTGGCCCGCGAAGGCCACCGCGCAGAGCAGGACGAGCCCGTCCCCGGCGAGCTGGAACGTGGTGCCGGCGCCGGAGAGCAGGAACAGGCCCACCGCCGACGCGCCCGCCGCCAACCAGGCGGCCGAGCCGACCCGCTGGCGGAGGACCAGGCCCCCGAGCAGCGGCGTCAGGACGACGAACATGCCGGTGATGAAGCCAGCGT
The DNA here is from genome assembly GCA_035264745.1 of Solirubrobacteraceae bacterium. Lineage (GTDB taxonomy): Bacteria > Actinomycetota > Thermoleophilia > Solirubrobacterales > Solirubrobacteraceae > DATAEY01. The sequence continues at coordinate 8,907 of DATFPO010000010.1, forward strand.
TGGAGGCCGTCGTGTGCTGTAGGCCCAGCGTCTGGAACAGGTACCCGGCGGTCAGGAGGGCGCCCAGACCGATTCCTGCGCGCCACCCGTCCGGGTGCAGACGCCGCAGCTCGCGCCGGGACACGACCGCCACCAGGGCCGCGGCGAGCAGGAACCGATAGGCCAGAAAAGTCGTCACCGGCATCCGGGCCACCGCGTCCTGGACCATCACGAACGTCAGGCCCCAGACCGCGGCGATCCCGACCAGGCCGAGCTCGGCCGCGCGCGCCCGCGTCATGCCCGGCGGCTGGGACAGACCCGCCGCAGGACGCAGTTCCGGCAGTCCGGCACGCGCGCGTGGCAGGTTCGCCGGCCGTGGCGGATCAGGCTCACGTGCATCTCCAGCTCAGCGCTCGGCGGCGTCAGCGCGACGATCTCGTCATGCTGCTCGGCCGACGGGGCGCCCGGCCGGAGCAGCCGCAACCGGGTGGCGACGCGGCCCACGTGGGTGTCGACCGGAACGTCGCGTAGCCCGAAGGCGAACAGGAGGACGCAGGCCGCCGTCTTGCGTCCGACCCCCGGAAGGGCGCACAGGTACGCGCGCGACTCCTCCGGCGGCGCCGAGGCCATCCAGCCCAGGTCGAGGTCGTCGGGCAGGGCCTCGAGGATCGCCTGGATGCGGCGCGACTTGACGCGCGAGATCCCGCCGGGGCGGATGGCCGCCTCGACCTCGTCGACCGGCGCGTCGCGGACCGCCTGCCAGGACTCGAAGCGGGCTCGCAGCTGGGACCAGGCCACGTCGCGGTTGCGGTCGTTGGTGCTCTGGGACAGGACGGTGAGGATCAGCTCGTCCACCGGCCGGCCGTGGGGCTCAAGCCCCGGAAGGCCGTAGACCGACCGCAGGCGGCGCCGGATGCCGGCCACGCGCCGCGCCGGGGGCTGAACCCAGGCCGTCGCTGCGCCGCCCGCCGCCCGGGTCACTCGACGGCTCCCCAGCGCTCGGTGGCACGCGCGGATTCGCGCACCGCGTGCGGCAGCCCGGCGGCGGCCGCCGCCGGGTCGAAGCTGGACTGGGCGAGATGTGCCAGCAGCACTCCGGTGAAGACGTCGCCGGCTCCGACCGTGGATACCACCCGCGCCGGGCATCCGGGCGTCCGGGCGCTGGCCTCTCCACGCAACAGCGCACCGTCTGCGCCGAGGGTGACCACCACGATGCGCGCGCCGGCGCCCAGCAGCGTCTCCGCGGCCCGCTCGGGGTCGGTCTCCCCGGTCATGAGCTCCGCCTCGGTGCGGTTGCAGCGAACCAGCAGGGCACCCGGCACGCACCGGTTGGCCTCGGCCACAGCCTCGCCGAGGGAGGGCCAGCGGTGAAGTCGCAGGTTGGGATCGAACAGGACCGGGCGCCCCAGCTCGAGGGCCCGGTCCCGGGCCGCCAGCGTCAGGTCGCGCTCGGTCCGGCCGGCCAGGGTGTTGGACGAGAAGAACAGCGCCTCGGCCGCCGCAACCGCGGCGGGAAGCTCCTCGCCGACCGCCCGAACCGTCGCCGCGATGCCGTCCCCGTAAATCTGGAAGC
>DATFPO010000011.1:0-11829 GCA_035264745.1 Solirubrobacteraceae bacterium
GACGGGCGCCTCGCACGTCTGGCAGACCGCCACCGAGTCGTCGGTCATCTTCTGCATGACCTCGAAGGTGTGGCCGTTCTCGCAGCGGTACTCGTAGATCGGCATCGGAGCGTGAGTATAGGAGCGCCCTCTCCTACACTCCGCGCCCCGGATGACCGAGTCGATCACCGACATCGTGACCATGGACAAGATCGTCGCGCTCTGCAAGCGGCGCGGCTTCATCTTCCGCTCGTCGGAGATCTACGGCGGGGTGGCCTCGACGTACGACTACGGCCACTACGGCGTCCTGCTCAAGAACAACGTCAAGGCCGAGTGGTGGCGGGCGATGCTGCAGGAGCGCGACGACGTGGTCGCGCTGGACGCCGCGATCATCATGCATCCGCGCACCTGGGAGGCGTCCGGCCACCTCGCCGGGTTCACCGATCCGCTCGTCGACTGCCGGACGTGCAAGCAGCGCTTCCGGGCCGACGACCTCCAGTCGGCCAGCTGCCCGCGCAAGCCGTCCAAGCACCCGGGCGAGTACGCGGAGTGCGACCTCACCGACGCCCGCGAGTTCAACCTGATGTTCGAGACGACGGTGGGGCCGGTGCGCGAGGCGGGCTCGAGCGTGTACCTGCGGCCGGAGACCGCGCAGGGGATCTTCGTCAACTTCAAGAACGTCCTGCAGTTCTCGCGCCGCCGGCCGCCGTTCGGCATCGCCCAGGTGGGGAAGGCGTTCCGCAACGAGATCACCCCCGGCAACTTCGTCTTCCGCACCCGGGAGTTCGAGCAGATGGAGCTCGAGTACTTCGTTCCGCCGGACGACGCCGACCGGTGGTTCGAGCACTGGCTCGGCGCCCGCCGGCGCTGGTACACCGACCTCGGCATCCGCTCCGATCACGTGCGGCTGCGCGAGCACGGCCCCGACGAGCTCTCGCACTACTCGCGGGCGACCAGCGACATCGAGTACCTGTTTCCCATCGGGTGGTCGGAGCTCGAGGGCATCGCCAACCGCGGCGACTACGACCTCATGCGCCACGCCGAGTTCTCCGGCGAGAAGCTCGAGTACGTCGACAGCTCGACCGGCGAGCGCTACGTCCCGCATGTGATCGAGCCCTCGGCCGGGGCCGACCGCTCGGCGCTGGCGTTCCTGGTCGACGCCTACGACGAGGAGGAGGTGGAGGGCGAGCGGCGCACCGTGCTGCGCCTGCATCCGCGCCTGGCGCCGGTCAAGGTGGCGGTGCTTCCGCTGGTGCGCCGCGACGGGCAGCCGGAGCTGGCGCGGGAGGTCTACGAGCGGCTGCGCACGGTCGTGCAGGCCGAGTACGACGAGGGCGGGTCGATCGGGCGCCGCTACCGCCGCCAGGACGAGATCGGCACGCCCTGGGCGCTCACCATCGACGGTCAGTCGGTGGACGACCGGACGGTGACCGTCCGCGACCGTGACAGCCTGGCCCAGGAGCGGGTGGCGATCGACGCCCTGGCCGAGGAGCTGCGCCGTCGCCTGGAGGCACCCTGGCGCACCCCCAAGGCCCAGGCCGGGACGTCGCAAGCGGACCCGACCGCCGCCTGAGGCCGCCCGGACGGCGCTTGGACGCCGCGACGCCGGGTAACAGTCGAGCGCTCGGTGAGGCTATCGTCGGCAGCGGCCCACGGCGAAAGGAGATCGAGGTGGCCACCACGACGAGCCCGCGGCGTCCCAGCGCGGTCGACCAGGTCGGCTACGAGGACCTGTACGCGCGGTGGGAGCGAAGCAACTGGCGTGCCACCGAGATCGACTTCACCGAGGACCGGCGCCAGTGGCACGAGGAGTTCTCGGACCTCCAGCGGCGGGCCGCGCTGTGGAACTACTCCCTGTTCTTCTACGGCGAGGACTCGGTCACCGACAACCTCTCGCCGTACATCGACGCCGCGCCGCGCGAGGAGCAGAAGTACTTCCTGGCCACCCAGCAGGTGGACGAGGCCCGTCACGCGGTGTTCTTCTCGCGCTTCTTCCGGGAGGTGGCCGATGCCGGCGCCGGCGGCGACATCGCCACCGCGCTGAGCACCACCGGGCCCGAGCTCACGTGGGGGTTCCGCAAGGTCTTCGACCGCCTCGACCGGATGGCGGACGAGTTGCGGGCGGACCCCTCGCCTCCCCGCCTGGCGGCCGCGGTGACCCTGTACCACATCATCGTCGAGGCCACGCTGGCCCAGCCCGGGCAGCACTTCATCCAGTCCTACCTGGAGGCGGAGGACTACCTCCCCGGCTTCAGGGCGGGGATGCACAACGTGGCGCTCGACGAGCAGCGCCACATCGCCTTCGGGGTGAAGCTGCTGTCCGAGCTCATCGCCCAGGACCCCGACTGCAAGGAGGCGGTGATCGAGCTGCTGCGCGAGGTCATCCCCTGGACGGTGGGCGTGCTGGTGCCGCCCAACTGGGACCGGCGCTACACCGAGTGCTTCGGCTTCACGCTGGAGGAGATCGGCGCGGAGGGCCTGCGTTCCACCGAGAGCAAGCTGCGCGCGGCGGGGCTCACCCGGGAGGAGATCCAGCGCGGCGTCTCGCTGCCGCTCGAGCTGCCGGTCGAGGAGCTGGTGAGTCGCTCCCTGCGGCTGGCGCAGGCCAACGTGATCGGCGAGAAGACCGGGCCGGCCTCCCGCGACCCGGAGCTGGTCGCATGGATGTTCGAGAACCTGGCGGTGGCGGTCGACGTCCGGCGGGTCGACGGCGCCCCAATGACCGTCCAGTGGGACTTCTCCGACACCGACCCCTGGCACATCCGGGTGGAGAACGGGTCCAGCCGGGCCCAGCGGGGGCCCGCCGCACAGCCCGACGTCACCCTGAGCTGCACCTGGGAGGACTGGACGAGGGTCATGGCCGGCCACACCGATCCCCGGCGCCTGCTGCTGCGCGGCCGCATCCGACCCCGGGGCAAGCTCCGCGTGCTGATGCGCCTGGGCAAGCTGTTCGGACGCTGAGCGACCCGCGCTAGCGCGGGCGCAGCCGGGCCCGGGCGTCGACGGTGAAGCCGTCGGCCTGGGGTCGGGCCCCGACGCCCTCAACCTGGATGCGGGGATCGGAGAAGACGGTCAGGGTCAGCAGGCCGCCGAACGGCACGTCCGGCACGACCAGGAGCCCGCCGTCGCGCGCCAGGGCCACGGCGCGGGCGCTGATCGTGCGTCCCAGGAACGTGGCGGTCCCCACGAAGACCAGCTCGCCGCCCCCCGACGCCACCGGGGCCACGGTCAGGCCGGCGGGCAGGGCGGCGCGCAGATCCTGTGCCCGCACGGACGCGTGGCCGTCGAGCTCGTCGCCCCGCTTGCGCAGGCTGGCGTCCCGGAGGGTCAGGGGGCCGACCCGCACCGCGGACGCCGAGGCATCGAGCCGCTTGGTCGCTCCCGTGGCGGCCAGCAGGTCGGCCAGGCCCGCCGTCCCGGTGGTGACGCTGCCCATCCGGACGTTGACCCGGTCGGCGTGGCCGAACACCAGCTTCAGGGCGGGGATGGCCGAGACGTCGACCCGCTCCACGCTGCCGGTGCGCTCCAGGCGGTCGCGCAGCCGCCGTTCGGCGATCGGGGGCACGAGCACCTGCTGGAGGACTGCGAGGGCGGCCAGGACCGCCAGCGCGATGGCGACCGCCCGCAGCCGGGCCCGCCGGGCGGGAGTGGCCTTCGATTCCGGGGCCGGCTCAGGCGTGATCGGTGAGCAGCGCCCGCGCGCAGGTGATGCCGGCGCGAAGGGTGGACGAGAAGTCGCGGTCGGGCTCGATCAGCATCCGCATCGCCACGCCGTCCGCGAGCACGAACAGCAGGGTGGCCACCGCGTCGGGCTCGTCGTGGAGCCGGATGACCCCCTCGCGCTGCTTGGCCTCGAGCAGCTGCGCGACCTGGGCCCGGGTGCGGCCGGTGAGCCGCGCCACCTCGGCGCCGACCTCGGCGTTGCGCCGGGCCAGCGCGAACAGCTCGAACACCAGCGTCACGTAGCCGGGGTCGTCACGGACCATGTCCTCCAGCGACCGGACCAGCGCGTCGATGAAGTCGTCGGCGGAGTGGGCGTCCGCGAGAGCCTCGTCCAGGAGCGCGACCCGCAGCTCGGTGTCTCGGCGGACCACCTCGACCAGCAGGCGCTCCTTGGTGCCGAAGTAGTAGTGCAGCAGGCCGCGTGAGACGCCGGCCTCGCGGGCCACGTGGTCGAACGTCGAGCCGGCGGTGCCGCGGCGGGCCACGCTCGCGCGCATGGCATCGACGATGCGCTGCGCCTTGTCGCCGGCCAGCCCGCTGGGCTTCGTGGTGGCTGCCTCCATCCCGCCGGATGCTAGCTGGCCGTTCAGCCAGCGCCGCTCGGCGCCGGACCGGTCTCGGGTTCGCCGGCGCCGAGTGCCGCCAGCGCCTCGTCGCGATCGGAGAAGGCCCGCATGCCCAGAACGCGCCCATCGCGCAAGTGCCAGGCGTGGACGATCGTGCCGGCCACCTCCGCGCCGCTCGTCCTGCCGCGTCCCGACTGGCGCGCGACCACCACGATATGCTCGCTCAGCTCGATGAACTCCTCGGGCTCGACCCGGTAGCCCTCGAACTCGGCGCTGTTGCGGGCGAGGACCTCGCGCGCGGCCTCCAGCCCGCGGTAGACGCCCGGATCGGGGACCTCGTCGCGGTCGCGGATCTCGACCTCCGGCGAGATGTCGCGCAGGACCGTCTCGAGGTCGCCGCGGTTGAACGCCTCGTACCCTCGCCGCAGGCGCGCAACCTCTCGCGACTCTGGCATCGGCGTGTCGTCCTGCGCCCGAACCGACGAGGCGCCCCGGAGGGCGCCTCACGGACCGCCGGCTCGGTGAGCGCCTAGGCCGCGGCCGTCTCCGGCGCCGGCGAAGGCGTCGTGGTCGAGGTGTACTCGAACTCCTCCTCGGCGCCGAACAGCGCGTCCAATGCCTTCTTGCGCAGCCCCTCGCTGAGGGCCAGGGCGAGGCCGGCACCGACCACCGTCACCAGGATCATCCGTCCCAGGCGCCGCTTGCGCTTGCGCTTGGGGCCCTCCCGCAGCGTGATGCCGATGTCGCGCAGCGTGGTGGCCGCGTCGCGAAGGTCCCGCTGGAGCTTCTTGTCCTCCATCAGCGCCTTGGCCGGGGCCTTGCCGTTGGCCAGGCGTCCGTACGCGCTGCGGGTCAGGTCCAGGGCGTCCCGGATCTCCTCGCGCAGCGCCGCGTCCTGCACCAGGCGCTGAATGTAGGGATTGGTGCCCGCGGCCCGGGCGGCCTTGCCCGCCTTCGCCGCGCCTTTGCGTGCTGATGCCATGGATCTCCCTCGAGAGCGGGTGTGCCGTGCGCGTGAGCATACCCCGCTGCGGTGGTGCGCAGACAACGCGGTGGCGCGCGGGCGCCTACACGCGATAGACGGCGCCCTCGCGGGCCACCGCCACCGGCCCGCCGAACGTCCGCTCGGCTTCGTTGCGGGCCCAGAGCTCGTCGAGCTCGTCGGAGATGTGGGTGATCACCAGGCGGGAGGCCTGCGCCTTGCGGCCGTGCTCGCCGGCCTCCGCGGGAGTCAGGTGGCCGCGCACGCCGTGGCGCTCGGGCCGCGGCAGGGTGGCCTCGACCATGAGCAGGTCGGTGCCGCGCGCGAAGTCGGTGAGCTCCTCGGTGGGGCGGCAGTCCGCCCCGAACGTGAAGCGGCCCGCTCCGTCGGTGGAGGCGATCTCGATCGCGTGGGTGGTCAGGAAGTGGGGCACGGCGTGGAAGCGCAGGCGCAGGGGACCGACATCGAGCGCCTCGGTGCCGTCGTACTCGACCAGGTCGAACGCCTTGTCGATGAGGTCATCGTTGCCCCAGGCCCCCACCACCCGGTGGAAGACCTCGCCGGCGCCCAGGGGGGCGTAGAGCTTCGGGCGGGAGGGATGGTCGGTGCCCGGCCAGCGATCCACCGGGACCGGCTGCTGGCGCGGTGCGTAGGTGAGCGCGTACGCGAAGGGGACCAGGTCGAGGAAGTGGTCGGCGTGCAGATGCGAGATCACGACCGCGTCCACCGCCACGTAGTCGCGGTAGCGGCGGAGCTTGGAGAACACGCCGTTGCCGCAGTCGAGCAGCAGGGCGACGCCGCCCTCCTCGACCAGGTAGCCGCTGCAGGCTCCGCCGGCGTCCTGCCAGGATGGGCTCTTACCCAGGACGGTAATCCGCACCGAGTCCCTCAGTCTCCTCGAGTCCCTCACTTCCCTGCGGTCTGAGACTCTACTGCCGTGCTGGCCACAGGGGTCGACGTCGTCCCGTTCGCCGTCGGCCACCCGGAGCTCGACGAGACCCTGCTGGTGCTCGGCGCCCTCCTGGTGGTCGGCGCGCTCATCTCCGGGCTGGCGCATCGCTCGTTCCTGTCGCTGACCGCGGTGTTCGTGGTCGCCGGCTTCGCGCTCGGCGCCGGAGGGGCCGGCGTTCTGCGCTTCGATCCGGCCTCCAATTTCGTCACCGACCTCGCGGTGCTGGCGCTGGTGGTGATCCTCTTCCGCGACGGGCTCGAGGTCGAGGCCGAGATGCTCCAGTCACACTGGCACCTGCCGCTGCGCAAGCTGGTGCTGGCGATGCCCCTGACCGCCGTCCTGGTGGCGCTCGCGGCCCGCGTCATCGCCGGCCTCGACTGGGCCCAGGCCTTCCTGCTCGGCGCCCTGCTGTCGCCGACCGATCCCGTGCTCTCCTCGGGGATGGTGACCAATCCGCGGGTTCCCAGGATCGTGCGCCATTCGCTCAACCTCGAGTCGGGGATGAACGACGGGCTGGCGCTGCCGGCGGTGCTGGCCCTGGTCGCGGCCCTGGGCGCCGGCCCGCAGGGGTTCGTGTGGTGGCGCTTCGTCCTCCAGGACCTGGTGCTGGGCCTGGTGTTCGGCGTGGCGGTGGGGCTGGCGGCGTCGTACCTGTTGCCCCGGGGCAAGCAGCTGGAGGAGGGGATCTCACCTCACCAGAAGGCGCTCTACGCACTGGGGACCGCTTTCGTGGCCTACGGCCTCGCGGTGGCCGACCCCAGCGGCAACGGGTTCATCGCGGTGTTCGTGGCCGCGATCGCGCTGGGGATCCGGCGACCCGACATCCGGGAGTACTTCGTCCAGCGTTCGGGCGAGTTGGTGGAGATCGTCAAGCTCGCCGTCTTCGTGGTGTTCGGCTCGCTGCTCACCCTCGAGGGCCTGTCGGCGGCCGGGTGGGCCGGACCGGCGATCGCCGCCTTCACCCTGCTGGTGGCGCGGCCGGTGGCGGTGCTGATCGCCCTGGCCGGGACCCAGACCGACCTGGTGACGCGCGCCTTCATGGGCTGGTTCGGACCCAAGGGGGTGGCGACCATGACGTTCTCGCTGTTGGTCCTGAGCTCCGGGGTCCGGGGCGGACGGGAGATCTTCTACCTGGCCGCGCTGGTGGTCTTCTGCTCGATCATCGCGCACGGGGTGACCGACACCGCGGGCGCCAACTGGCTGGGCCGCCACGCCGAGCGCCGGCGGTCGGCGCGCGAGCCGGCGGCCGCGGGCACAGCCTGACCCGGGCCTGGCCCGACGGCGGCTCAGGCGTGGAGCCGGGCCTGGTCCTGCGCCGACGGGAACGCCCAGGTCGCTCTGGCCCGGTGGTCGCTGCGAAACGAGAACCGCAGCTGGGCGGGCGGGCGCAGGCCCTCGGGTCGGTCGGGGCGGAAGGTCGCGCAGGGCTCGTCCAGAGCCAGGGCGCAGAGCAGGTTGCGCCTGAAGAAGCAGTCCTCGCACGTCACCTTCGGGCCGGCGGTCCGTCGCTGTCCCATGCCCCTCCTCTCGATCGTCCTCGCTTGGGCGCCGGCGATTGAAGCACTCCCGGGAGCCCCCCCTCAAGGGCGTCGGGGCACGCGTTCGCGCAAATCGCGAGGACCTCGTCGTCCCCCGGCTCATACCCTGACGCGGATGCGCATCCTGGTCACCGGGGCCACCGGCTACATCGGGTCGGAGCTGATTCCCCGCCTGCGGGCCGAGGGGCACGACGTGCGGGCGTTCGTCCGGGACCCGTCACGCTCGCCGGGCGGCGGCCCGGTCGCCACCGGCGACGCGGTGACCGGCGAGGGCCTGGCCGCCGCTGTGGAGGGGATGGACGTCGCGTACTTCCTGATCCACTCCATGGAGGCGGCGGGTCCGGCGGCCGGGAGCTTCTGGGAGCGCGATCGCCGGGCCGCGGAGAATTTCGCCCGGACCTGCGCGGAGGCAGGCGTGGATCGCGTCGTCTATCTGGGAGGCCTGGTGCCGGCGGAGGCACTCCCGTCTACGCATCTGGCCAGCCGGCTGGAGGTCGAGCGAATCCTGCTCGAATCCGCTCCGGCCGGCGTGGCGCTGCGAGCGTCGATCGTCATCGGGGCCCGGTCGCGCTCGTTCCGGTTCCTGGTGCGGCTGGTCGAGCGCCTGCCGGTCCTGGCCCTCCCCGGCTGGCGCGAGCGGCGCACCGCGCCGATCGACGGACGCGACGTGATCGAGCTCCTGGCTCGCGCCGCCGACGCGCCGGAGGTGGCGGGCCGGTCCCTGGACATCGTGGGGCCGGAGGTGCTCAGCTACGGTGCGATGATCGAGCGCATCCGCGACCACCTGCTGGTTGGGCGACCCGAGATCCGGCTGGGCTCGTTCGAGGCCACGCCGCTGACCAGCCGCATCGCCTCGGCGGTGGCGGGCGAGGACCACGAGCTGGTGGGGCCGCTGATGGAGGGCCTTCGCTACGACCTGCTGCCCCGCGACGAACGGGCCGCCCGTCTGCTGGACGTCCGCCTGCACTCCTTCGACGCCGCGGTCGAGCACGCCCTGCGCGTCTGGGAAGAGCACGAACCGCTGAAGGCGCGATGAGCCGGGTCACCGCCAGCGTGGAGATCGACGCCCCGCCCGACGCCGTGTGGGACGTGGTCATGGACCCCGACCGCCTCGGCGACTGGGTCACGATCCAACGGCGGCTGACCGGGGTCTCCGACCGTCCGCTGCGCCAGGGCTCGACGCTGGTCCAGTCCCTGCGCCTGCGCGGGGCCACCTTCAAGGTGCGCTGGACCGTGGCCGACCTCGAGGCCGGCCGGGAGGCCCGCTGGGAGGGTCGCGGTCCGGCCCGCTCGAGGGCCCACACCGTCTACCGCCTGGTCTCGCGCGACGGGGGCGGCACCTGCTTCGAGTACGAGAACGAGTTCGAGCCGCCGCTGGGGCCGCTCGGCGCGGTCGCCTCGCGCGCCCTGATCGGAGGCCTGCCCGAGCGCGAGGCCAACGCGTCCCTGCAGCGCCTCAAGTCGCTGCTCGAGGACCGCCGGACGGGCTGAGGTTCCAGCTTTACCGCTACAGCGCGTAGTGATATAGCTGGCACCCAGCCCCGCGGGAGCGCGCCGGGCGGGGGCGCGGACACCATCGGGGAGGACTACCGAGGGAGCGCTGCGCTGTGTGCCTGGCGATTCCGGGCCGCATCATCGAGGTGGTGGACGAGTCCAGGCGACTCGCCCGCGTCGATGTGGCCGGCGTGCGGCGCAACGTCAACGTCGGGCTGCTGGACGGGGAAGGCGAGGCGGTGGGCCCGGGCGACTGGGTCCTGATCCACGTGGGGTTCGCCATCTCCCGCGTGGACGAGGAGGAGGCGCGCGCCACCCGGGAGCTGCTCGAGCGGATGGGCGCCGACTACCAGCAGGAGCTCGAGGAGCTCAAGGCGAGCGCCATCGAATGACACGGCAGCCCGACCCGGCCGGCCACTGCGGCGCCGACCACTGCATCACGTGCGCCGACGAGGGTGTGCCCATGCGGGTCTCCAGGCTGGACGCTGCCAGCGGGCTGGCCGTGTGCGTGGACGAGGCCGGCCGCCCGGCGACGATCGAGACCGGGCTGGTCGCCGAGCTGGCGGCGGGCGACACGGTGCTGGTCCACGCCGGGGTGGCGCTGGTGCGGCTGACGCCGCAGGAGGCGCCGGCGTGAGGTTCGTCGACGAGTTCCGGGACGCCGAGCTGGGCCGTGCGGTGGCGGGCGAAATCCTGGCCACGGTCGAGCCCGGCCGCCACTACAAGGTGATGGAGGTCTGCGGGGGCCACACCCACTCGATCTACAAGTACGGCGTCGACGACCTGCTGCCCGCCAACGTGGAGCTGGTTCACGGTCCCGGCTGCCCGGTGTGCGTGATCCCCATGGGCCGGGTCGACGACGGGATCGCCATCGCCCGGCGCCCGGAGGTGATCTTCACCTGCTTCGGGGACATGATGCGGGTGCCGGGCTCCGAGGGCAGCCTGCTGGACGCCAAGGCCCAGGGCGCCGACGTACGGATGGTGTACTCGCCGCTGGACGCGCTGCGGCTGGCCCGCGAGAACCCGGATCGCGAGGTGGTGTTCTTCGCCATCGGCTTCGAGACGACGGCGCCGTCCACCGCCCTGACGCTGAAGCGGGCCAGGGCCGAGGGCGTGCGCAACTTCTCGTGCATGTGCAGCCACGTGACGATCGTCCCGCCCCTGCGCGCGCTGCTGGACTCGCCGGACCTACGCCTCGACGGCTTCATCGGGCCCGGCCACGTCTCCACCGTGGTCGGCGCCCTCCCGTTCGAGTTCATCCCCCGCGACTACGGCAAGCCGGTGGTGATCGCCGGGTTCGAGCCGCTGGACATCCTCCAGGCCATCCAGATGATCCTGCGACAGCTGGCCGAGGGCCGCGGCGAGGTCGAGAACCAGTACCGGCGGGTCGTGCCCTACGAGGGAAACCTGCGGGCGCTCGAGGTGATGGCGGAGGTGTTCGAGCTGCGGCCCCACTTCGAGTGGCGCGGGCTGGGCTTCATCTCCCAGAGCGGCCTGCGCCTGTCCGACGCCTACGCCGATCTGGACGCGGAGCTGCGCTTCAGCGTCCCCGGCGTGCGGGTCGCCGACCCGAAGGCCTGCCAGTGCGGCGAGGTGCTCAAGGGCGTCATCAAGCCGTGGGAGTGCAAGGTGTTCGGGACCGCCTGCACCCCGGAGCGCCCGATCGGCACCTGCATGGTCTCCTCCGAGGGGGCATGCGCCGCCTACTACAACTTCGGCCGCTTCGCGCGCGAGCGGGAGGTCGTGTGAGCCCCGAGGCCGTCTCCGACCGCGAGCAGCGCATCCTGGGGATCATCGAGACCGCCCGCTCCAAGCGGGCCAAGTTCCGCGACGAGCGGATCAACATGGCCCACGGGGCGGGAGGCAAGGCCACCCAGAGCCTCATCGAGGGGCTGTTCGTACCCGCCCTGGGCGGCGAGTCGCTGCGGGAGATGGCCGACGCCGGGGCGATCGGGGTGGACGGCGTCGAGCTGGCGATGACCACCGACTCCTTCGTGGTCAAGCCGATCCGCTTCCCCGGCGGGTCGATCGGCGAGCTGGCGGTCAACGGCACGGTCAACGACCTGGCGGTGTCGGGCGCGCGCCCGCTGGCGCTCACGCTGTCGCTGGTGCTCGAGGAGGGCCTGGACGCCGGGCTGCTGCGAGCCGAGGTGGAGGCGATCGCCGGCGCCGCCCGGGCGGCGGAGGTGGAGATCGTCGCCGGCGACACCAAGGTGGTGGAGCGCGGGCATGCCGACTCGATGTACATCTGCACCGCCGGGGTGGGCCGGCGCGACCCCCGGGCCGAGCTCTCCCCCGCCGCGCTGCGGCCGGGCGACCGGGTGCTGATCTCCGGGACCATCGGGGAGCACGGCACCGCGATCATGCTGGCCCGCGGGGAGTTCGAGCTCGACGCCGCCATCGAGTCCGACACCCGGCCCCTGTGGCCCGCGGTGGATGCCTTGCTGGAGGCGGCCGGGCCCCGGCTGCGCTGCCTGCGCGACGCCACCCGCGGCGGCGTGGCCTCGGTCCTCAACGAGCTGGCCCGGGCGTCGGGGGTCGCCATGGCGGTGCGGGAGGCCGACGTGCCGATCGCCCCGGCGGTGGCCGGCGCGT
>DATFPO010000012.1:0-7661 GCA_035264745.1 Solirubrobacteraceae bacterium
CCCCATGGGACAGAGAGGTGAGCGCCACGGGCACGCCCGTATGATGACGCGGTGCTCGAGGGGCCCTACAGCGACGAGGAGATCGACGCCGCCGTAGCCGCCCTCACCACCCCGGACCGGCTGGCGGGTGCGCAGGACACCGTCGCCCGCTTCGCGTCCCAGCTTCAGGGGATTCTCGAGGATGCCCTGCACGCCGGCGGATGGTTCGGCCAGGCGCACGAGGCGGAGGTGTCCAAGGCCACCGCGGTGGCCGATGCCGCCGATCGTCAGCGAGCCGTGCGCACGCTGATCGCCGAGGAGACCCGGCTGGGAATTCTGGTCGGCGTGGCGGTCGGGATCGAGCTCGCGCGCGAACTTGCAAGGCATCCCCACCACTAGGAGGACTGATGGACATCCGCTTCCTGGGCCACGCGGCGTTCGAGCTGTCCGACGGCGACACCCGCGTGCTGATCGACCCCTTCCTCTCGGGCAATCCCAAGGCGGCGGTCGGGCCCGACGAGGTCGATCCCACCACCATCCTGCTGACCCACGGCCACGCCGACCACATCGGCGACACGGTCGACATCGCCAAGCGCAGCGGGGCTCCGGTGGTGGCCATCGTCGAACTGGCCCAGGAGATCGGCGAGGAGGACGTGGAGGTGTTCGACCCCAACCTCGGCGGCACGGTCAAGTTCGACTGGGGATGGGTCAAGCTGGTGCCGGCCTGGCACACGTCGACGACGCCCAAGGGAACGGTGAACACCCCGGCGGGCCTGCTGATCGGGTTCGGCGACAAGGTCGTCTACCACCTCGGGGACACCGCCCTGTTCTCCGACCTGCAGCTCATCGCCCGGCGGGGGGACCCGATCGACGTGGCGCTGATGTGCATCGGCGGGCACTACACGATGGATCGCCTGGACGCGGTGGTCGCCGCCGAGCTGGTCGCGGCCAAGACCGTCATCCCCTGCCACTACGACACCTTCCCGCCGATCGAGACCGATGCCCAGGCCTTCAAGTCCGACGTCGAGTCGGCCACCGACTCCAGCGTGGTGGTGATGTCGCCGGGCGAGACGCACTCCCCGTGACCCACGCGATCGTCCTGATCGCGGCCGAGCGGACGGCGCTGCCCACCCTCGGCGGCATCCTCGCCGACGTGGAGGGAGTGGGGGAGGCCTATTCGGTCACCGGCGACTGGGACTTCGTGGCGATCGTGCGCGTGCCCCAGCACGAGCGGCTGGCCGAGGTGGTCACCAACCGGATCGGCCAGCTCGAGGGAGTGACCAGGACCCAGACCATGGTCGCCTTCGAGGTGTTCTCGCGCCACGACCTCGAGGCGCTGTTCTCGATCGGGCAGTAGGCGATGGCGCCGTCGAGATCTGGGCGCCGGAGCCGCGCGCGAACCACAGCGAGCGGTCCTTCCAATCGTGCGCCATGAGCAGGCTCCCGGTGGCGGCGAGTGCGGCCGTGCCGCGGCTGCCCAGGCGGTGCGTGGCCAGCGCGCCCAGGGCGGCCAGCGTGAGGACGGTCCCGGTGGCGCCGTGGTGGCAGCGCTGCCCGAAGACCCATACCCGGCGGGTCACCGAGTCGTACCGGACGGCCCGGGGGTACCGGGGGATGAGCTGTCCGTCCATGGGGCTCCACTGCGATCCCGTTGCGCTGAGCCTGTTTAGAGCGCCGGCCGGACGGAAGGCATGAGACCGGGGTCTCGTACCCGCGCCGGCGCGTCGGCGGCCGCGGCCGCGGCACTGGTCGCGGCGGCGGCGGGCTGCGGCGGCGGGGGCGGGGGCGGTGGCACGTCCGGCGCCTCGGCGCCGGCGCGTCCGCCCACCACCGCGGCGCCCTCCCAGGGCCCCACGGCGCGGGCGCCGGCCCGGGGACGCCATCGCCGCCGCGCCGTCCCCGGCGGCGAGCGGCCGGTCCGCATCCGCGCCACCTTCACGGTCAGCGGCGGGCGGCTGCGCCCGCGGGTGGTCAGCGTCCCCCCGTTCCTCGCCGTGCGGGTGAGCGCCGCGAGCGCCGACGGGCGCGCCCACGTGGTGACCATCGCCGCCGATCGCGTCTACCGCCTGGCGGTCCCCCGGGGCGGGCGCGCCGCCCTGCTGGTGCCGGGCCAGCGGGCGGGCCGCTACCCGGTGAGAGCCGGAGCCGCCCGGGCGACGCTGGTGGTCGGCGGCGAGCCCGGCGGCTGATCCCTCGCCCCGCCGCCGGGAAATGGCTGGCCAGCCAGCCAGTCCGTGCGCTAGGCTCGTGGCTCCCCCGACAGGAGAGGCGAGCGTGCCCGATACCGGCGTCCAGCGCACCGACCGTCAGGACTTCCAGGACACCTCCGACCCCGGCGTCCTGCAGTCGGCGGACCGGGGCGAGGCGCAGCTGCTGAGCTACGACGAGCTCTACCGGCTCTGGGAGCGCCAGCAGTGGCGCACCCAGGACCTCGACTTCAGCCAGGACCGCTTCGACTGGCAGGAGCGCATCGACGCCGACGAGCGCTTCGCCCGCATGTACGGGCTGTCGTCGTTCTTCATCGGCGAGCAGCGCGTCACCGAGGAGCTGGGCCCGATGATGCGCGCGATGCCCGACCGCGAGGCCCAGATCTTCCTCAGCACCCAGATCGCCGACGAGGCCCGGCATGTCCGCTTCTTCGACCGCTTCTACTCGGAGGTCGGGGTGCTCGAGTCCGACAACCTCCAGGAGCGCCTGGAGGAGACCTCCGAGCACCTCAACCCCGAGTTCGGGGTCCTGTTCGACGAGATGCTGGGCGGCCGAGTCGAGCGGCTGGCCCGGGAGCCCGAGGACTTCGAGGCGCTGGTCGAGGCCGTGACCATCTACCACATGGTCATCGAGGGCATGCTCGCCCTCACCGGCCAGCACACGATCATCTCCTACAACGAGTCGGTGGGGACGCTGCCCGCCTTCGTCGAGGGCTTCATCAACGTGGCGCGCGACGAGCACCGCCACGTCGCCTTCGGGGCCCGGTTCCTGCGCGACGCCGCCCAGGCCGATCCCCGCCACGCCGAGGCGATCCAGCGGACGCTGGGGGAGGTGCTGCCGGCGGCCGACGGCGTCCTGCGACCGAAGTGGCTGGGTGACGACGTGGACGAGGACACGGTCATCTTCGGCACCAGCGTGGCCGAGTCGCGCGCCTTCGCGGCTCGCGCCCTGGACCGCCGCCTGAAGGTGATCGGGCTGGCGGCCGCGGCCTAGGCCCGGGCGCCGACCGCGGCCAGCGCGTCGGCCACGCAGGCGTCGCGCACCTCGCCGGCCGGGACGGGGAAGGCCTCGGGTATCGCGGCGGCCGCCTGGCGCACCCCGATGCCCACCCGGGCCAGGTGCATGGTGCCCAGGGTCTGCGCGTAGAGGCGGTTGGCGGCGAAGGCGGGGTCGTCGATCGTGAACGCGCCGCTGTCGGCGCCGTCGGCCAGGATCCGCTCCAGCGGGCCCAGGCAGGCCGCCATCCCCTGACCCAGGCGAAACCACACCGCCTCGGACACGCGCTCGCGCAGCTCGCGCGCGGGGCGGCGCATCAGCGACAGGGCGCAGTCCAGGAAGGCCGGGTATTCCAGGCAGAAGTCGGCGTAGCGCTGCCAACCCTCGCGCAGGCGGGCCACCGGCTCGGCGGAGGCGTCGACGCCCTCCAGGCGCTCGGCCAGCTCGTCGAGGTAGAGCGTCACCGTCAGGACGAACAGCTCGTCCTTGGACTCGAAGTGGCGGTAGATCAGCGCCTTGTTGATCCCGACCGCACGGGCGATCTCCTCGATCGGGGCGTCCTGCATGCCGCGCTCGTCGAACAGGGACCGCGTGGCCAGGACGATGTCGCGCTCGCGCCTGCGGCGCGGCCGCCGGCGGGTCGCCGGGCGGGCGCGCGGGGGGCGGGCGGAGACGGCCATGCCGCCAGTCTACCCGGATGTAAACGCTGGGTGTAACAAAGGTTTGACGATCGTTTACAGTGGGGAGCCTTCAGACTGGTTGACCGCAATCCCGACCCCGAGGAAGTGACCATGCAGGCCACCACCGCCGCCGAGGCGGCCGCCGCCGCCACCCAGCCCCCCGAGCCCGGAGACGCGCCCTTCTCGCTGGCGCTCACCCAGGACCAGCGCGACATCCGCGACTGGGTCCACGGCTTCGCCGAGCAGGTGGTCCGACCCGCCGCCGCCGAGTGGGACGAGCGCGAGGAGACCCCGTGGCCGATCATCCAGGAGGCGACCAAGATCGGGCTCTACGGCTTCGAGTCGCTGGGCCAGTTCTGGGCCGACGAGAGCGGCCTGCTGCTGCCGATCGTCAACGAGGAGCTGTTCTGGGGCGACGCCGGGATCGGCATGGCGATCATGGGCACCACCCTGGCGGTGGCCGGGATCTTCGCCAACGGCACCCCCGAGCAGATGGGCGAGTGGATCCCGCAGTGCTACGGCACCGCCGAGGAGCCCAAGGTGGCGGCGTTCTGCGTCTCCGAGCCCGACGCCGGCTCGGACGTCTCCTCGCTGCGCACCCGGGCCCGCTACGACGAGTCCACGGACGAGTGGGTGCTCAACGGCCAGAAGGCCTGGGCGACCAACGGCGGCATCGCCGACGTCCACGTGGTGGTGGCGTCGGTCGAGCCCGAGCTGCGCGCCCGCGGCCAGGCCTCGTTCGTGATCCCACCCGGCACGCCGGGCCTGGAGATGGGCACCAAGGTCCTCAAGCACGGCCTGCGCGCCTCGCACACCGCCGACGTGTTCCTGGACGACTGCCGGGTCCCGGGGTCGTGCCTGCTGGGCGGCAAGGAGCGCCTCGACGAGCGCCTGGCCCGCGCCCGCGAGGGCGAGCGGGCCCGCTCCCAGGCGGCCATGCGGACCTTCGAGGTCTCCCGGCCGACCGTCGGCGCCCAGGCCCTGGGCATCGCCCGCGCCGCGTACGAGTACGCGCTCGACTACGCCAAGGAGCGCTCGCAGTTCGGGCGCCCGATCATCGACAACCAGGCGATCGCGTTCGCCCTGGCCGACATGAAGATGGAGATCGACGCCGCCCGCCTGCTGGTGTGGCGGGCCTCCTGGATGGGCCGCAACGGCCATCCGTTCGACTCCGCCGAGGGCTCGATGAGCAAGCTCAAGGCCGGCGAGGTGGCGGTGTGGGTCACCGAGCGCGCGATCCAAATCCTCGGCGGCAACGGTTACACGCGCGAGTACCCGGTGGAGCGCATGCACCGCGACGCCAAGATCTACACGATCTTCGAGGGGACCTCGGAGATCCAGCGCCTGGTCATCTCGCGGGCGATCTCCGGCGTCCCGATCCGCTAGCCATGCCGCTCGCCGACCGAGTCGAGCCGGCCGAGATCCGGCTGCACGGGCACCGGGTCAGCTACCGGATCGGGGGATCCGGCCCGCTGGTCGTGCTGGTGCACGGCATCACCAGCTCGTCGGAGAACTGGAAGCCGGTCCTGCCGCTGCTGGCCGAGCGCTTCACCGTGGTCGCGCCGGACCTCCTCGGCCACGGAGCGTCGGCCAAGCCGCAGGGCGACTACTCGCTGGGCGCCTACGCCTGCCTGGTGCGCGACCTGATGCTGGCGCTCGGCCACGAGAGCGCCACCATCGTCGGGCACTCGCTCGGCGGCGGGGTGGCCATGCAGTTCTCCTATCAGTTCCCCGAGCGGGTCGAGCGCATGGTGCTGGTGTCCAGCGGCGGCCTGGGCCACGACGTCCACCCGCTGCTGCGGGCCGCGGCGCTTCCGGGCTCGGAGCTGGTGCTGCCGCTGATCACCGCCCGGCCGCTGCGCAACGCCGGCGCGGCGATGAGCAACCTGCTGGGGCGGGTGGGGCTGACCGTCGGCTCCGATCTGGGTGAGATGGCCCGCGGATTCGCCTCGCTGGCCGACCTCGCCGCCCGCCAGGCCTTCGTCCACACCGTTCGCGCGGTCATCGATCCCACCGGCCAGCGGGTCGATGCGACCGACCGGCTCTACCTGGCCGAGATGGTCCCGACCCTGCTGATCTGGGGCGGCCGGGATCGGATCATCCCGGCCGTGCACGGCGAGCGCGCCCAGGAGCTCATGCCGGGCAGCCGCCTGGAGGTGTTCGAGGACGCGGGACACTTCCCCCACCACGACGAGCCGATCCGGTTCTTCGCCGCGCTGCGCGACTTCGTGGACGAGACCGAGCCGGCCGACGTGGACCTCGAGCACATCCGCGAGCTGGTGCTCGAGCACGGCCGGATCGCCGAGATCACCGCCGCGGCCTGACCGAGTAGACCTGGAGGTCCCTGGGCGCGCCCTTGGCGCGGAAGCGCCGGCGCCGGCGGGCCTCGAAGCCGTCGGGGTCGAGGCGCTCGAGCACCGGCGCCGAGACTAGGACCTCATCCTCCGACGCCGCCTCGGCCACCCGGGCGGCGATGTTGACGTCGACCCCGAGGTAGTCGCCGCCCAGCTTGCGCGGGCGCCCGAGATGGACGCCGGCCCGCAGGGCGGGGCGGTACCCGGCCACCTCGACCCGGTCCAGCCCGGCCCGGGCGGCGCAGGCCGTCTCCACCGCGGCGGCGGGGTCGGCGAACGCCGCCATGTGGCCGTCGCCGAGGCGCTTGACCACCTCTCCGCCGTGATCGGAGATCTCCCGCTCGACGGTGTCGCCCACCTGGCGCAGCAGGTCCAGGGCGGCTGCGTCGCCGGCCTCCAGTGCCCAGTCGGAGAAGCCGACCAGGTCGGTGAACAGGATCGCCAGCTCGAGCTCGCCGCGGCCACGCCCCTGGGCCTCCGACAGGGCCTGGTAGACCTGCATGAGCCCCAGGCCCAGCTCGCGAGCGGCGCTCGGTCGCTCGCGGACCTCGGCCAGCCGCCGGGCGGCGATGTCGGTGGGGCCGCCCCGCGCGGTCGAGAGCGCGTCGCCGTGGCCGCTGTCCCCGGGCAGCAGCTCGCGGGCGGCGCGGGCCAGCTTCAGCGTCCGCGGCGCGCTGTCGATGCCGCGCGCCCGCTCCAGCAGGCGACTGAGGCGGGCGTCCTCGCGCACTCGCCTGACCCTAGCGGGCCGGTTGCCGGCCTAGGGGGCGGGGGAGCCGCCCGAGCCTGAGGTGGAAGCCGACGCGGCGGACGGCGCGGCGTCGCCGGTCCCGGCCTGGGGCGCCGCGGCATCGCCGCTCCCCTCGCCCGCCGGCGGTGGCCCGGCCGGGACCTGGGTGTCCGCCGTGGGCGGCGGGGCGGGCAGGGTGGTGGTCTCCGACCTGGTCTCCACGCGCGCGGGATCCTGGGTGGTGGTCGCGCCACTCGGCTGGGTCTGGGCCTGCGCCGCGTGACCCGGCTGCCCCTGCGTCTGCGTCTGGGCCTGGGCCTGCGGCTGCGCCTGCCCGGGCTGGACGGGGTGGGCGTCCGTCGGGGCGGTCGCGGTCCCCTTGGCGTCCTGGCCGGTGGTCGCCGTGTCGGGGTCCTTGGGCTGGGGCGTGGGCTCGGCAGCGGCCGCGGCCTTGGCGTCCTTGGGCGGCGCGGGGCGTGCGCTCGCCACCTGCGCCGGCTTGACGTGCTTGGCGGTGACTTGCTGCACCTCGACCGCGCCCGCGGTCACCAGCGCCGCGGCCGCCACTCCGGCCGCCGCCTTGGTGGCCACCGCGGTGGCCCCGGCCGACAGCAGGCTGCCCGCGGCCGATCCCGCCGCCGCGCCCCCGGCGGCGGCTGCGCCGGCCGCTGCGCCGCCCGCCGCGGTCCCGGCCGCCGCGCCGCCGGCCGCCGC
>DATFPO010000013.1:0-6357 GCA_035264745.1 Solirubrobacteraceae bacterium
CGAGGCGCTGGCCAAAGCCGCGTCGCGGCTCGGCTGTGACCGCGTGGTCCTGGTCGACGTCGGGGGCGACGTGCTGGGCCACGGCCACGAGCCCGGGCTGGCCAGCCCGCTGTGCGACGCGGTCATGCTGGCCGCCGCCGAGCCGCTGGTCCGAGCCGGCGTCCCCGTGGTGGCCGCGGTGTTCGGACCCGGGTGCGACGGCGAGCTGACTCCCGACGAGGTTATGGCACGCATCAGCGAGCTGGCGGCGGCGGGTGGGCTGGCGGGCGCCTGGGGGATCACGCCGCAGGCCGCGGCGCGGCTTCGCGAGGCGGTCGCGGCCGTCCCCACCGAGGGCAGCGCCCAGGCCCTGCGCTGCTTCGACGGCGAGCGCGGGCGGACGACCATCCGCGACGGGCGCCGCCCGGTGACGCTCTCGGCCGTCGGCGCGGTCACGTTCTTCTTCGATCCGCTGGTCGCGATCGGCTCTACGGCGCCGCTGGCCCGGGCGGTGTGCGGCGCGGCCAGCCTCTCGGAGGCCAACCGCCGGTTGCGCGAGCTCGGGGTCGAGACCGAGCTCGACCGCGAGACCGCCGCGGCCGCCCACTAGACCCGCGGAGGCTGCCAGCGAGCATGCGGGATAGCGCCCCCGCGCGCGTAAGCTGAGCGACCGTGGCCTGGGTCGAGTCTGTCTCTCCCTACTTCTGCGCGCGCCACGAGTCCGAGGACGTCGAGGACGCCCTGCGGCTGCTGGAGCTGCTCGAGCGCGAGCGCGAGGCGCTCTCGGACCTCTTCCCCCGCGCTCCGGGGGAGCTGACCCTGGTCATCCACGGGTCGGAATTCGCCCTCCACATGGCCCAGCCGTACCTGGTGCTGGCGCGCTCGCTGATCGCGCCCGCCGGCCGCCGATACCTGGTGGGCTGGTTCGGGATCCGCGAGCTGCACGTTCTGGCGCCGCGGCTGCTGGAGCAGCGCGCCTCCAGCGTGCCCGGGTCGCGGGAGCTGCTCCTGCGGGCGCCCGCCGCCCTCTACGCCAGCGTTCTGGTGGGCGTCAACAACCCGGAGCTGCCGCCTCCGTTCAATTTCGCCAGCTTCATGCGCTACATGCGCTGGGCATGGCTGGCCCAGGGCGCGGCCCAGTACTTCGCCGGCCAGGTCGAGCACCTGAAGCCGGCCATCCGGCGCCGCCTGCACGACGGCGCGCCGCCGTCCTTCCCGCCCGGGGTCAGGGACGCGCCGCTCCTGGGCGGAACCGTCCTCGACCTGCTTGCCCGCGAGGAGGGGCCTCCCGCCGCGGCCCGCCTGGCCTCCCGGCTGCATCCGGGCGGCTCCAGGGCGGCGCTGGTCAGGGCCTTCGGAGGGCGCGACCTGCGCCACACCGAGAAGAGCTGGCGCGCCCACCTCGCGCGCCTGGGCGCCTGAGCCGGCCCGGGCGCGGAGCCCCGGCACCGCTGAGCGCGGCGGTCAGCCGATCAGCTCGGTCCCCAGCCAGAGCACGACCGCGACCACCACCACCGCGGCCAGAAGCCCGATCAGGAGTCGGACCGGCGACGCCACCCCGGAGGCGTCCTGGCTGGGCAGCAGCTCGGCCTGCAGGAGCACGTCCCGCGCCGTGGCGGCGCCCGCGGCGGGCACCAGGACGTCACGCGGGCCGGCGGCCAGGTAGTCGGGGACGTCGAAGCCGCGCGAGCGGCGCAGCAGGCTGGGAACCCCCTCCTCCAGCAGGAGGCCCTGGATGAATTCGGCCTCCGCCTGGTTTCGGCCCCGGGCCACCCCCACCAGCTCGCCCTCGACGTACTGGGGCCGGATCTTTCGCGCCCGCTCGCGGCGCTCGCTCTCCGGCGCGGAGTCGGCTCCCGCGTAGACCAGCGGCATGCCGCACCGGGCGCAGAAGCGCTCTTCGAGCGGGTACGGCGTGGCGCAGCCGGGGCACATGAGGGGCTCGGAGGCCATGCGCCCACTGTAGATCAGGCTCCCGGCGACCGCGGGTGCCGACTCACTCCTCGATGACGAGCTCCGCGTCGTCCACGCGCCCGTCGACGATCCGGTAGGCGCGAAGCTCGGGAGCGTCCCCGGCGAGCCCCACGATCAGATAGATCGCGTCGGGGTGGAAGGCCAGGTTGATGTCGGTCTGGGATGGATACGGCGCGCTGCGGGTGTGGGAGTGGTAGATCGCCCCCAGCTCCAGCCCGGCGTCGTCGATCGCGGTCTCGATCCGGTACTGCTCGTGGGGCTCGACCTGGTAGCGCAGCGGGCTCACGGCGGCGTTGGTGGCGGGATGGACCTGCACCGCGCGTCCGTCCCGGGCCGCCACCATCCCACAGCACTCGTTGGGCGCCTCGCGACGCGCGTGCGCCACGATCTCGTCCACGAGTTCGCGCGCGATACGCACCGCAGCGAGGCTAGCAACCGCCTGCCGCGCGACGCCACGCCCGCGGGTCAGGAGCGGTGCTTGGCCTCGATCCCGCCGACGTCCCGGTCGTCGTCGTCGCCGACGCCCGACAGGGAGTCCTTGAACTCGCGCAGCCCCCGGCCCACCGCTCGCCCCGCCTCGGGAAGCTTCTTGGGGCCGAGGACGATGAGGGCGATCACCAGGACCAGCACCAGCTCCATCGGTCCGATGTTGCCGATCATGTCGGTATCTACTCTACGGCCCCGGCGGCATGAGCGACGCGGCCCCGGCGGCATGAGCGCCGGGTGCTACCACCAGACGGTGGATTCGAGATCCTCGATCTCGTCCACCGGCCGGGTGTAGATGCCCGAGGACAGGTACTTCCACCCGTCGTCGGCGACCAGGAACACGACGTTGCCCTCGTCGAGCTCGCCTGCGATCCGCACCGCGATCGCCGCGATGGCGCCCGAGGAGACCCCGGCGAAGATGCCCTCGTCGCGCAGGAGGCGCCGCGTCCAGACCACCGCGTCGCGGTTGGTCACGAAGATCTTCCGATCCAGCAGGGAGAGGTCGATGATCGGGGGGATGAACCCGTCGTCGAGCGAGCGCAGCCCCTGGACCGGCTCGCCCTGCATCGGCTCGGCGGCCACCACCTTGACCGAATCCCCCAGCTCCTCCTTGAGCCGGCGGCCCACGCCCATCAGCGTCCCGCCCGTACCCAGGCCCGCCACGAAGGCCGTCACCTCGTCGAGCTCCTCCAGGATCTCCGGCGCGGTGCCGTGGTAATGGGCCATCGGGTTGGCCTGGTTCCCGTACTGGTAGGGCATGTAGTAGCCGGCGTCGCCCTCCGCCATCTCCAGCGCAAGCTCCACCGCCCCGTTGGAGCCCTTGGGACCCTCGGAGTACACGATCTGCGCGCCGTACATCTGGAGGAGCTGCGTGCGCTCCGGGGTCACGTTCTCGGGCATGACCACCTTGAGGGGGTAGCCCTTGCGGGAGCAGATCATCGCCAGCGAGATGCCGGTGTTCCCCGAGGTGGGCTCGAGGATGGTCTGGCCGGGCGATACCGCGCCGCGCTCCTCGGCGTCCTCGATCAGCGCCCGGGCTACGCGATCCTTCACCGAGCCGGTCGGGTTGTGCGACTCCAGCTTGGCCCACAGCCGTACCGAGGGCTTGGGTGACAGCCGCCGCAGCTCGACCAGCGGCGTGTTCCCGATGGCCTGGACGATGTCGCCGTAGCGCCCGCCGCAGGGCCGGTTCTCGAGCTCGGGGCCGGCCATTACTTCACGAAGTGTAGCGAGAGGCCGGGGAACAGCGGCCAGGGCGGGCGGCCGGGCGAAGGTTGTCCCCGCCGGCGCTACCCGCCCGCCATCGCGGGCAGGATG
Source organism: Solirubrobacteraceae bacterium (assembly GCA_035264745.1). Taxonomy (GTDB): domain Bacteria; phylum Actinomycetota; class Thermoleophilia; order Solirubrobacterales; family Solirubrobacteraceae; genus DATAEY01. Next base: position 3,757 of record DATFPO010000013.1, read on the forward strand.
ACCAGCGTGTCGCGCTCGCCCACCGGGGTCTCGAGGCCGTCGAGGACCCGTACGTCCTCGTCGTTGAGATACACGTTGACGTAGCGGTTGAGGTCACCGTCGGGGGAGAAGATCTGCGACTCGGTCTGCGGGTGCTCGGCGGTCAGCGCCCGCAGGACCTCGCCCACCGAGGACCCCGCGGCTTCCAGCTCCTTCACGCCCCCCACCGAGGGGCGCAGCACCGGGGGTATCCGGACGGTGGCCATGCCGGTCAGCCTGCCGCCGGCGTCAGCCGGCGCTCCTGAGGTCGGTCCTCTCCATCCCGGGCGGCGAGGAGGCTAGCCGGCCGCGGCGCAGAACGCCTCGTAGTCCGGGAACACGCCCATCTCCTCGTCGGAGATCGAGTCCGGATCGCGCGAGCAGATCGGGCACTCCGGGTCGCGGTTAACCTTCACCGTGGTGAAGGTCGCACCGAGCGCGTCGTAGAGCAGGAGGCGGCCGATGAGCGGGTCGCCCTGGCCGATGATCAGCTTGATCGCCTCGGTCGCCTGGAGCAAGCCCATCACGCCGGGGAGCACCCCCAGCACCCCGTTGGCGCCGCACGACGGGGCGAGCTCGGCCGGCGGAGGCTCGCGGAACAGGCACCGGTAGCACGGGCCCTCGTAGGGTGCGAACACCGAGAGCTGGCCGTCGAAGCCCAGGATGGCCGCCGACACCACCGGGATCCTCAGGCGGACCGACGCGTCGTTGAGCAGGTAGCGGGTGGGGAAGTTGTCCAGCCCGTCGACGACCACGTCGTAGCCCTCGATGGTCTCCATGATGTTGGAGGCGTCCAGCCGGACCGGGTACTTGACCACCTTCACGTCCGGGTTGATGGCGGTGACCGTCTCCTCGGCGGAGTCGACCTTGGGCACGCCGATCCGGTCGGTCGTGTGCACCACCTGGCGCTGGAGATTGGACAGGTCCACCTCGTCGTTGTCGACGATCCCCAGCGTCCCGACGCCGGCCGCGGCGAGGTAGAGGGCGGCCGGCGAGCCCAGCCCGCCGGCGCCCAGCAGGAGCACCTTGGCGTCGAGCAGCTTCTGCTGACCCTCGACGCCGACCTCGGGGACCAGCAGGTGGCGGGAATAGCGCTCGCGCTGCTCGCGGGAAAGCGTCCTGGGAACGTCGACGTCGTAGCCGCGGTCCTTCCACAGCGTGATGCCGCCGGTCATGGACTCGACGTTGCGGTAGCCGAGCAGCTCCTGGAGGGTGTGGGCGGCGAGGGCCGAGCGCTGGCCCGAGGCGCAGTACAGGATCACGTGCGCGTCGCGGTCGGGGACCGCGGTCTCGATGCGGGATTCGAGGTAGCCGCGGGGCACGTGCTTGGCCCCGGGGATGTGGCCGGCCTCGAACTCCTCGGTCTCGCGCACGTCGACGAGCACGGCGCCGTTGGCGGCCTGGCGCTGCACCTCGGCGGGATCGACCTCGTCGATCTGGCTGCGGATCTGCTTGATGACGTCGGGCCCGGACGGGCTCATGGCTGACTCTCCACTGGCGTCGGCTTTACTTCAGAAAGTATAGCGTGGGCTCGCGTCCGCGGGTCCAGAGCTTACGCCGCCGGGCCGGGACTACGCTTGGCCCGTGTGCGGCATCGCCGGCATCCATGCCCCGGGCAACGACGCCGACCCGCGCGTGGTGGCGGCCATGGTGGCCCGCCTGGTTCACCGCGGGCCCGACGGCGACGGCTTCCACGATGCGCCGGGCATCGCCCTGGGCATGCGCCGGCTGGCGATCATCGATCCCGATGGCGGCGACCAGCCCCTTCGCAGCGAGGACGGCGCGATCGTCGCCGTGTTCAACGGCGAGCTCTACAACCACGCAGAGCTGCGTGCCGGTCTGGAGCGGCGCGGGCATCGCCTGCGGTCGAACTCCGACGGGGAGGTCATCCCGCATCTCTACGAGGAGCACGGACCGGGCTTCGTGGAGCGCCTCAACGGCATCTTCGCGATCGCACTGTGGGACGCGCGCGCGCAGACGCTGCACCTCGCCCGCGACCGCTTCGGCGTCAAGCCGCTCTACTACAGCCGCGCCGGCGGTCGGTTGTGCTTCGCCTCGGAGGTCCGGGCGCTGCTGGCCGACGAGTCGATCCCGCGCGAGCTCGACGCGGCGGCCATCGACCACTTCCTCACCTTCCGCTTCGTCCCCTCGCCCCGCACGGCGCTGGCCGCGGTGCGCAAGCTGGCGCCCGCCAGCGTCCTGAGCGCCGGACCCGGCGGGGTCGCCGAGACCGAGTACGCCACCGAGGCGCCTCCGGCCGACCGGCGCGACCGCGACGAGCTGGTCCAGGCCTACCGGGCGGCGTTCGAGCGGGCGGTCGCGCGCCAGATGATGAGCGACCGGCCCATCGGACTCATGCTGAGCGGGGGACTCGACTCCGGCGCGATATGCGCGGTGATGGCCCGGCACAGCTCCCGGGTCCGGGCCTACACGGTCGGCTTCGCCGGCGGCGGCGCGCGGACCGACGAGATCCCGCAGGCGGCCGAGACCGCCCGCCGCTTCGGGGCCGACCACGAGCACGTCCTGATCGCCGAGACCGAGTACCTCGACGCGCTGCCGGACGCCATGGTGGGCATCGAGGAG
>DATFPO010000014.1:0-5159 GCA_035264745.1 Solirubrobacteraceae bacterium
CCAGGGGACGCACCCGGCCAGGGTGAAGACGGTGAAGCGCCAGAACGGCATCCGCGCCACGCCGGCGGGAAGCGAGATGAACGTCCGGATGATCGGCAGCATCCGGGTGAAGAACACGGTGGGGGCGCCCCAGCGCTCGAACCATCGGTCGGCCCAGCGGAGGTGCCTGGGATTGATGTGAAGGAGATGCCCGTGGCGCTCGACCAGCTCGATGCGGCCGAAGTAGCCGACGGCGTACGCCAGCCACGATCCCACCAGGTTGGCCAGCGAGCCCACCACGGTGATGGCGAGCAGGCTGTACTCGCCGTTGTGCACGTTGAACCCGGCGAACAGCATGGTGGCCTCCGAGGGGATCGGGATGCACGCGCTCTCGGCCAGCATGAGCACGAAGATCCCTGGGAGCCCCAGCTCGCCGACCACGTGGGTGGCGAACTGCACCAGCGAGTCGGTGATCGAGGCCAGGACGGGCGGCTCCATCCGGCGGCGAAGGCTACCGAGGGGCCCATGATGGCCTGCCGGGCTCGCACGCGGCCGGGTCGGCGCCACGGGGGCGCGGGTAAGGTCGCCTCCCATGGCCGTACCCCTGTTCGACACCGCCACCCCGCTCGAGCCCCTGCGCGAGCGCCTGCGCGAACGCGCGGCCGCGGTGCTGGACTCCGGCCGGTTCGTCCTGGGCCCCGAGGTCGAGGCGTTCGAGGCCGAACTGGCCGACTACCTGGGCGTGCGTCAGGTGGTGGGGGTGGCGAACGGGACCGACGCCATCACGATCGCCCTGCGGGCGATGGGGGTCGGCCCGGGCGACGACGTCGTGGTCCCCTCGTTCACGTTCTACGCGAGCGCCGAGGCGGTGCCGGCGGCCGGCGCGCGCCCGGTGTTCTGCGACGTCGACCCCCAAACCTTCTGCGTCACCGCAGACACCGTACGGGCGGCGCTCACCCCGGCCACCAGGGCGGTGATCACCGTCGACCTGTTCGGCAACGTGGCGCCGGCCGAGGAGATCGAGGCACTCGGGGTGGCGGTCCTCGAGGACGCCGCGCAGGCGGTGGGGTCGTCGCTCCAGGGCCGCCGGGCCGGCGCTCTGGGGGGCGCCGGCACGCTGTCGTTCTTCCCGTCCAAGAACCTCGGCGGCTTCGGCGACGGGGGCGCGATCGCCACCGACGACGAGCGGCTGGCCGAGACCGCTCGCGAGCTGCGATTCCACGGTTCGCGCGACAAGCGGACCCATGAGGGCGTGGGCTACAACTCGCGGCTGGACGAGCTGCAGGCGGCGCTGCTGCGTGTCCTGCTGCCGCACCTCGACACCTGGTGCGCCGGGCGGCGCGCCGCCGCCCGCCACTACGTCGAAGCCGGGCTGGGCGACTACGTGGGGCTGCCGCGCGCCGTCGAGGGCGCCGACCCCGCCTGGCACCTCTACGTCATCCGTCACCCGCTGGCCCAGCGGCTGGAGCCCGTGCTCAACCGGGTGGGGATCGGGGCGCGCGGCTACTACCGCACGCCGGTCCACCGCCAGCCCGCCATGCGCGGCCTCGGCGAGGCCGGCCCCCTGCCGGTCACCGACGAGCTCGCCGCCTCCAACCTGGCGATCCCGATGAGCCCGGTCCTCTCCCGGGCCCACGCGGTGGAGGTGGTCTCGGCCATCCGCGGCGCCCCCGCGTGAGCGCGCGTCTTGGCGGCCTGATGCGGATCTGGATCGACCTCACCAACTCCCCTCACGTGCTGGTGATGCGCCCGGTGATAGCGGCGCTGCGCGAGCTCGGCGCCGACGTCCAGGTCACCGCGCGCGACTACGCCCAGACTCTGGAGCTGTGCGAGCGCCACGGCATCGAGCACACGACCGTCGGCCGCCACCGAGGCGCGCGCGTGGCCTCCAAGGCGCTGGGCCTGGTGTCGCGCTCGCTCGCCCTGGCCCGCTGGGCGCGCCCACGGCGCTTCGACCTGGCCATCGGCCACGGCTCCAATGACCTGACGGTCGCCGCCGCCCTCCTCGGGGTGCCGTCCACCACCACCTTCGACTACGAGTGGGCGACCGTGCAGCACACGATCAACTGCCGGCTGGCCCGGGCCGTGGTCGTGCCCGATGCCATCCCGGCCGCCAGGCTGCGGCGCTACGGCGCCCTAGGCAAGCTCCGCCGCTACGCCGGGCTCAAGGAGGAGTACTACCTCGCCGACTTCGAGCCGGATGCCGGAGTGCTCGACGCGCTGGAGCTCGACCGCTCCCGGCCGATCGTGGTGGTGCGTACCCCGCCGGCGGTGTCGCTGTACCACCGCTTCGAGAATCCGCTGTTCGGCGAGGTCCTGGAGCGGCTGCGCGGTGAGCAGGCGGTCATCCTGCCCCGGACCGCGGCGCAGCGCGCCGAGCTGGCCGTGCGCGGGGGCCTGATCGTCCCCGAGCACGCCATCGACGCCCAGTCGCTCGTGGCCCTGGCCGACCTGGTGGTGTCGGCCGGCGGCACCATGAACCGGGAGGCCGCCGCCCTGGGCACGCCGGTGTACAGCAGCTTCCAGGGGCGGCTGGGAGCGGTGGACGAGCGGCTGATCGCCGAGGGACGCCTGCGGCTCCTGCGCGGCGCCGACGACATCGAGCCGGTGAAGCGCCGGCCCTCGGGCGTGGACGGCCGGGTGCGCCGGGATCCCCTCGAGCTGACCCGACTGATGCTCGCGAAATCTGGCGCGGAAGATGCCGGCGTGACGGCGTCGGACGCCTAGAATCCCCGCGATGCGCCGACGGATCCGTTCGGCGGGGCTGCCCGTCCACCGTCACTCGGTGCCGCAGGTGATCGTCGACGGCCTCCTGGTCGCCGCCGCCTGGCTGCTCGCCTTCCAGCTTCGCTTCGACAACGGCATCCCGCCGCGCTACCGCGACCTGGTGTCGTCCACTGTGGCCGTGGTGGTGGCAGGCTCGCTGCTGATCTTCGCCCTGAGCGGGATGTACCAGAAGTGGTGGCGCTATCTGGGGCGGGAGGACTACCAGGGGGTGCTGCGATCGGTCGCCCTGGCCACGGTGGCGGTCGCCGCGTACATCGCCCTCGCACATCCCACGCAGGTGCAGGTCGGTTCCCGCATCGTGGCGATCGCCGCCCCCGCCGGGGTGATCGCGCTGTTCTTCCTCCTCACCGTCGCCTTCACCTGCGGCGTCCGGCTGCTGGTCAGCGAGGTGCTCGAGCGCCCGGTCCGGGGCTTTCACGCACCCCGTGGCGCCCGGGACGTGCTGATCGTGGGCTCCGGGGACGGCGGGCGCCTGGTCCTGCGCGAGCTGGTCCGCAACCCCGGGTTGGGGCTGCGACCGGTCGGGTTCGTGGACGACGACCCGCGCAAGCGCAACCTGCGCCTCGACCACGGGCTGCGGGTCCTGGGACGAACCGACGAGCTGCCGCGGGTCCTGGACGAGGCGGAGCCCGACGAGGTCCTGATCGCGATCCCCTCGGCGCCCGGGACGCTGCGCGCGCGGGTAGTCAGAGCTTGCCGTGACCGCGGGATCCCCGTCCGGACGCTGCCCACGGTGTTCGAGCTGCTCCAGACCGGGGCCAACGTGATGCGCCAGGTCCGCGAGCTGCGCGTCGAGGACGTCCTGGGACGCGAGCCGGTGCGCATCGAGCTCGAGCGGGTTGGCGCCTACCTCACCGGCCAGGTGGTCCTGGTGACGGGCGCCGGAGGCTCGATCGGGGCCGAGCTGTGCCGTCAGATCGCCCGGGTCGGCCCTCGCCGCCTGGTGCTGGTCGACCACGCCGAGGACAACCTGTTCGCGATCATGCGAGAGCTGGAGGAGGATCGCCACGTCCGCGGCGCGATCCCGATGCTGGCGGACTGCCGCGAGGAGGAGCGCATGCGGGAGGTGTTCGCCGAGCACCGGCCCACCGCCGTCTTCCACGCCGCCGCCTACAAGCACGTGGGCCTGATGGAGGCCAATCCGGTGGAGGCCGTGCGCAACAACGCGCTGGCCACCCGCATCACCGCCCACGTCGCCGGCGAGCACGGCGTCGGCACGTTTGTTCTGGTCTCCACCGACAAGGCGGTGTCGCCGGCCACCGTGATGGGCGCCTCCAAGGCGCTGGCCGAGTGGGCGGTCGAGGCGGCCGGGGCGCATCACCCCGACACCCGCTACGCCACCGTCAGGTTCGGGAACGTGCTCGGCTCGTCGGGCTCCGTGGTGACGATCTTCCGCCGCCAGATCGCGGCGGGTGGCCCGGTCACGGTGACCGACCGCCGCATGACCCGCTACTTCATGACCATCCCGGAGGCGGTGCAGCTGATCATCCGGTCGGGGTCGCTGGGGCAGGGGGGCGAGGTGTTCGTGCTCGAGATGGGGGAGCCCGTGGGGATCATGGACCTGGCCCGTGACATGATCCGGCTGTCGGGCCTGGAGCCCGACCGCGACATCGCCATCGAGGTGGTGGGCCGGCGACCCGGCGAGAAGCTGCACGAGGAGCTGTTCAACCCATTCGAGCGCCCGCAGCCCACGGGCGCGGAGAAGATCCTCCTGGCCGAGCGCGAGCCGCTGGACCCACGCTGGGTGGACGAGACGTTCGATCAGGTCAACGTGCTGGTGCTCGAGGGCGACGCCGCCGGATTGGCCGCTAAGGTCGCCGAGCTGTCGTCCGCGCGGTCCGGGACGGCCCTGGGAACGTCCTCCTAGACTGCAAGCCCATGGATCCCGTCTTCGCCGTCTCCTTTGCCGGCACGATCGAGAAGATCGGCGCCTACGCCGGATTCGCGGCGATTCCGGGACTCGCCGTCCTGGCCCTGCTCTACTTCTCGCAGGCCCGCGAGGTTCGCCGGCTGCGCGAATGGGCGGGCCGCGCGCCCGAGCGCGCCCAGGAGCTGCAGGGCCGGGTGGCCGAGCCGGCGGCCGGCGCTGCGCCGGGCCGGCGCGCCGGGGGGCAGCCGATCTCGGCTCGGCCCGGGACCGCCGCCGCCCGCGCCGGCGGGTCCGGACCGCCTGCGGCCGCCCCCGGCCAGCCTCCGCGCCCGACGCCGGCCGCGTCCGGAGCCCAGGCTGCGCAGCCCGTGTCGCCGCGGACGGCCGCCGGGTCGCGCCCGCCCGCCGCCGGAGCGGATGAGCCGTCCCCGGCGGGCGGGCCCAACGCCGTGGTCACCCCGGCTCCCGCCGGCGCGGCGGTCGGCGGCGCCGCCAGGGTCGAGCCCGACGCGGGAGCCGTCCG
>DATFPO010000015.1:0-19803 GCA_035264745.1 Solirubrobacteraceae bacterium
GATCGGGGCCGCGTCCTGCGGCTCGCAGGGCGGCGGCGCGGTCAGGGTCGCGGAGTTCAGCTTCTCGCCCGGGACCGTCGAGCTGAAGGCCGGTGAGAGCGTGACCTGGAAGAACGCGGGGCAGAATGCGCACACCGTCAAGGGGCCGGGCTTCTTCTCGACGCGGGCCATGGACCCGGGCGGGTCCTACTCGCACCGCTTCGCCAGGCCCGGCACCTACCCCTACCTGTGCACGCTGCACCCCACTCTGATGAAGGGGGTGGTGGTCGTCCGGTGACCGAGCCGGCGCACGCGATCGGGGTCCCGGACGGCTGAGGCGGCGGCCGGGCGCGGCGGGTGGCGTCAGCCGCGCCCGCGGCCGGCCAGGGCCGCGATGTGCCCGGCCACCGCGGGCGCCTGGTCCTCCTGCAGGAAGTGCCTGGCAGGCAGGGCATGGATCAAGTCCAGGCCGGCCGCCAGGCGCGCCTGCTCGCCGTGGACCGACTGCTTCAGCGCAGGATCCAGCTCGCCCCACACCACCTGGATCGGGTAGGGGACGTCGCGCAGCACGCTCTCGTACAGGCGCCGCTTCTCGGGCGTGCGCTCGAACCCGCGCATGATGCGCAGGAAGGCGCGGCCCCCGTCGTCGCGCTTGAGCAGGTCGAAGTACGTGTCGAGCTCGTCGTCGGCGACCGCCTGCTGGTTGGCTATGCCCTGCATCCGCATCAGCCGGCGGAACGCCGGTCTGGGCAGCAGCGCCAGCGACAGCTCGCCCAGCCCGCGGATGGCGAAGGGCTCCATCGACCACGGCCGCCGGAAGCGGTCGACCTCGACGACGGTGTTCAGCAGGGTCAGCGAGACGATGCGCTCGGGCATCGCCGCCGCCAGCTCGAACCCCACGGGCCCGCCGATGTCGTGCACCACGAGGTCGAACCGCTCGAGCCCCAGCGCGTCCACCGCGGCGACGCAGAAGCGGCCCAGGCCGCTCCAGCTGTAGTCGAAGTCGGGCGGACGCTCGGCCAGCCCCAGGCCGGGCAGGTCGAAGGCCAGCCCCCGAACGCCGCGGTTGGCCAGCTCGCGGATGACCTTGCGATACAGGAAGCACGAGGCGGGCAGCCCGTGCAGGCAGACGACCGGCTCCCCCTCGCCCTCCTCGCGCACGAACGAGCGCACGCCGGCGGCCTGGAAATCGCGGCCCGCGGCGCGGTGCCGTTCGACCACCTGGTGGCTGCTCACGACGCGAGGCTAGCGGCCCGGCACGCCGCGGCGGGTGGTCGGCCTAGTGCCCTCCGCCGTGGCGCCGGCCGTCGATGGCCCGGTAGGCGATGCCGGTGGCGGCGGCGTAGACGGCGTGCTGGAACGCATCGATCGCGATCTCGTCCTTGGCCCAGAAGACCACCGGGGGCGCGACCTCGAGCGCCGGCAGGGTGACCTGGGCCGCGCCGTAGATCGCGGCCCCGTGCATCGCGGTCGCGGCCCTGGGCGACATTCCCGTGGCTGCCAGCAGCCCGCGCACCACGCCCCAGGACGTCCCGTAGCCCCAGTGCGACAGGTCGTTGAAGCGGGCCTGCGCGCGCTCGTCCTCGAACTCCTTGATCCCCAGCGCTTTGGCCGTCGCGCGGGCCGGAGCCGAGCTGGGCGCCCGCCGGCGCAGGCGCGCCTCCAGGGTGCTCGACGCGGTCATCGCCGCGGTGCCCGCCAGACCGGCGACCAGCCCCTTGCCGATGCTTGTGGCCAGCGTGTTGAGGGTCTTCACTTCACCACCTCCTCCTCGGCCGCCCGGGCCTCCTCCCCGGGCCTGCCGTCGCCGTGGGCCGCCTCCCGGGCGCTCGCGCCCAGGCGCTCGAGCAGGTGGTCGCCCACCCGCAGCGCGTTCGCCATCGCCGTCAGCGCCGGGTTCACCGCGCTGGAAGACGGGAAGAAGCTCGTGTCCACCACGTATAGGTTGTCCAGCTCGTGGGCCCGGCAGTCGACGTCGAGGACGGAGTCGGCCGGATCGGTCCCGAACCGCGCCGTCCCGCACTGGTGGGCGACGCCGGCCAACGGGATGCGCTGGTCCAGCACCGTCCGGCTCGGGATGCCGCGGTCGCAGCCCAGCGGCCCCAGCAGCCCCTTGAGCTTCGCCAGCAGCCGCCGGTGCGGCTCCTCGTTGTGGTAGGTCTTGGCCAGGTGGATGTTGCCCTCGCGGTCCAGGCTCACCCGGTTGTCGGGATGCGGCAGGTCCTCGGTGGTCAGCCAGAAGTCGATGGCGTGCCTGGCCATGTAGTCGAGCACCTGAGCGGGCGCGTACCAGGGCGCGCCGGCGCGCAGGATGTTGCGGTCGCTCTTGCCCAGCATCTGGATGTGCCCCAGCGGCAGCTCCGAGTCGTCCGCGCCCCAGTAGTAGTCGTTGACCCCGAGGGTCTTCTGGAACCTCGTCGGGTTCGGCGTCCGGGAGAGCGCGATCACACCGGAGTTGATGTGGGCCATGTAGTTGCGTCCCAGCTGGTCGGACGAGTTGCCCAGCCCGCGGGGATGGCGCTCCGAGGCCGAGCGCAGCAGCAGCGCGGCGGAGTTGACCGCGCCGCATGAGACCACGACCACGTCGCCGCTGAACACCTCGCGCGCGCCGTTGCGGTGCGCCACGACCTCGGTGACCGTCCCTCCGCTCGGGTCGGTGACCAGCCGCTCGACCTTGGCGTTGCTCACCAGCGTCACGTTGTCGTGCTTCAGGGCGGGACGGATGCAGCGCACGTGGGCGTCCGCCTTGCCGTCGGTCAGGCAGGGGAAGCCGTCGAACCGATCGCAGCGCACGCAGCGCCCCGCCTCGGGGTCGCTCTCGTTCAGGTCAACTCCCACCGGCAGGTGGAACGGGCGATAGCCCATCGCCTCCAGGTCGTCGTTGAGCTGCTGTATCCGCGGCTCGTGCGACACCGGGGGGTAGGGGAACTCACCGCGCGGCGGCTCAGCCGGGTCCTCTCCGGCCTGGCCGTGGACCAGGTACAGCGCCTCGGCCTGGTCGTAGTAGGGCTCCAGGTCCCGGTAGTTCAGCGGCCACGCCGGCGAGATGCCGCCGTAGTGGCGCACCTCGTCGAAGTCGCGCTCTCGCAGCCGGAACAGGATCGCGCCGTAGAACTTGGTGTTGCCGCCGATGAAGTACTGCTGGTGGGGCTTGAACGGCTGGCCGTCCCTGTCGTACCAGACCTCCTCGGACAGGTAGTGGTCGAGGTTGAAGACGGCATGGCTGTCCCAGTTCTCGGGCTCGCGCGGCAGGTACCCGCCGCGCTCCAGCACCAGCACCCGCTTGCCCGAGGGGGCCAGGCGGTGGGCCAGCGTGCCGCCGCCGGCGCCGGTTCCGATGATGATCACGTCGTAGTGGTCTGAGGCCATGGGACGAGTCCTCCCGTCAGACAAGGGCGATCGGGGAAGTCGTGGCGCCGGGCGGGGTATGTTCGGTGGCAGCCATCGGGACGCCTAGTGGCTGAAGTGTCGGCGGCGGGACGAGCGTTACAGCCGCCGGCGGCTACATCGCCATGGTGGGCGCGGGTTCCTCCGGCGCCGCCTGCGCCCGGCGTGCCGCGCCGCCGCGCCGCAGGAGCGTCAGGCCGATCAGCGGGAACAGGAGCACCGAGAGCAGGCCGGCGGCGATCAGCGCGGCGCTCTCGGCCGCCGTGACCAGGTGCAGGCTCAGGCCGATCGCCGTGGCGGCCACGATGAACGGCAGCGACGTGGCCTGCATGAGCGCCGCAACCAGCGTCTGGCGCCCGTCGATGGCCCGTCGGTAGAGCAGCGCCGGGATGCCGCGCACCGCGAGCAGGGCAGCCAGGAAGAGCGGGACCATCAGCAGGTTCGAGGGCTTGGCCAGCAGCGCCTGCAGGTCGTAGCGGATGCCGCTGGTCACGAAGAACACGGGGATGAACAGCCCGAAGCCCATGGCCTCGAGCTTGCGCCTGAAGTCGGGGTGGGTCATGGCCTGGTCGCGGTCGACCAGCGTGAGGACGGCACCCGCCATGAACGCGCCCAGGATCGTCTCGAGCCCGAGCTTCTCGGCCACCGCGGCGAAGGCGATCAGGAGGACCATGGCGCCGCGCACCCGGATCTGGGCGGTGGTGTCCTGCAGGCGCCGCAGGTTGACGCTGATCGTCATCGAGCGCTCGGCGCCGACCACGACCAGGAAGATCGCGATCGCGAACACGGCGAGCGCTCCCAGCAGGAGGATGGTGGCGCCGATGCCGCCCTCGCCCGAGAAGAAGATCGACAGGAGGATGACCGCGCCGAAGTCGGCGATCGTCCCGGCGGCGATCACCAACTGACCGAACCTGGAGGAGATCTGCCCGGCATCCTTGAGGACCGGGATCAGGACGCCCAGCGAGGTGGCGCAGAGGACGATCGCGATCAGCAGCGGACTCTGGATGAGACCCCCCGCCCGCAGGAGCGCGCCGACGGCCAGCGCGATGGCGAACGACAGCACGAACCCGGCGGCCGTCAGCCGCAGGACCTGCCCGCGTAGCCGCGGAAACTCGATCTCCAAGCCGGCCAGGAAAAGCAGGAAGGCAAGGCCGATGAGCGCCATGACGGCGATCGTGATGTCCTCGTGGACGATGCCCAGGACCGAAGGACCGATGATGATCCCGGCGATCAGCTCGAGGACGACCGACGGCAGCCGCAGGCGCGGAAACAGGCCGAGGATGAACGGCGCGGCGAACGCGACCCCCACCACGATCAGCAGGCTCCCGAACATGGGCATGCCTCAGAGACTCCCGGCGGCGGGCGGCATTACGCTGGCGACACCGCGTCGCCGGCGATGACCTCGGGACCGGCCTCGTCCAGCAGGAAGGTCTCCTCGGCCTTGGCGCCGGCTATCGACGGGTTCCAGGCGAAGGCCTGCCCGGCGCGGATCGGGTCCCGGGTGGACGGCGTGGCGATCACCTCGCGCGAGCCGTAGCCGGTGGTGCCGCCCTGGTGGTGGTGCATCCATTCGTCCGGGTATCCGGCCTCGGCGTAGAAGCGCTGGCAGTCGCCGAACGCGTCGGCCAGCGTCCGGCCCGGGCGGGTGGCCTCCTCGCGCATGCGGGCCAGGATCTCCTCGCAGGCGGCCATGCGGCGGACCAGGTCGTCGTCCGGCGGCTCCAGGTCCACGATGCGGGTCAGGTTGGCGTAGAGGCCTCCCCGCTCGGCCGAGGCGACCAGCATCGCGCGGCGCTGGATGCGGGCGCCGACCGCCACGGGGTGGCGGTGCTCCCGGATGCGTTCGTCGGCGGCCGCGAGCAGGACCGTGGCCGACAGCCCACGGCGCTTGCAGGCGGCGTCGAGGGCCGCGGCGGCGTCGAACTCGCTCATGCCGGCGTGCACGGTCGCGGCCGCCTCGGCCATCGCGGCGGTGGTGTCGCGTCCCACCTCGCGCAGTCGATGCGCGGCGTCGGGATCGAGCACGGCCCGGAGCTGGGCCACCTCCGCGGAGACGTCGGCCGCGCCGTCGATCGGCACGTCGGCGCCGAGGCGCCGGCCGCCGGCGCGCTCCTGGACGGGCGCGTCCCGGTCGCCATACCACGGATACTCGACGACCTCGAACCCGACGGCCTGCTCGGCGCGCATCCGCGGCGCCTCGATGGCGCTCGTGACCACGCACTCGTCCTCGGGGCCGACCAGCACATCCGCCACGCCCTCGGGGGCGACATGGTCCACTCGGCTGTCGCCGCCGCCGGTGTACCAGGCGAAGTTGGCGGGACGGCGCAGGACGATCGCGCCCAGCCCCCGCTCGTCCATCAGCGCCCGAAGGCGCGCGCGTCTGGCGGCGCGCCCGTCCTCCACCACGGCGTCGGTCATGCCCGATAGTCGTCGGCCGGCCGGCGCCGTTACGCGGCGACCGTGGCCTCCACCGCGCCGAAGTGGCGCTCCAGCCGCTCGCGCACCCGAGTGCGGGCCCGGTGCAGCAGGACGCGCTGGTTGCCCTGGGTGAGCTCGAGCGCATCGCACACCTCCTCGGGCGACCATCCCTCGATGTCGCGCAGTGCGATGACCGTGCGCTGGGCGGGGGGAAGGCGGTCGATCGCGGACACGATGACCTCGCGGGTCTCCCCGGCCAGCAGGCCCTCCTCGGGCGTCGGCCAGGCCGTGGGCCCCGCCGACCAGTGGCCGGGGTAGCGATCGTGGTCGGGCGGGAAGAAGCGATCCGGATCGACGCTGGGCCCCTCCTCGCTCTCCGCGGCGGCCAGCGAGGAGAAGGGCACGCTGCGCCTCTCGCGGGCGCCCCGGGTGCGCGCGGTGTTGGCCAGGATCTTGAAGATCCAGGTCTTGAGCGACGAGCGGCCCTCGAACCGGTCCAGGCCCCTGACCACCCCCAGCCAGGTCTCCTGGACGACCTCCTCGGCCACAGCCCGGCTGGAGACGTACGTCATGGCCACGTGCAGGAGCGCCGCGTTGTGGGTGGCCATGAGATCGGCGAACGCGCGCTCGTCACCCCGCCGGAGGCCCTCCACGAGGTCGGCCTCGTCGTTGGCGGCCGACAGCGCTCGCTCAGACGGCATTGTGCTCACCAGCTACACGCCGAGTTGCGCAGGCGCTCCAGGACAGCATGAAGTTGTGACTGGTCCGTGAAATCGCCCTCCAGGGCGGTCTGCCCCGCGAGCGACTCGGCGTCGAGGCCCTCGAAGACGGACATCTTGAAGTCCGAGAGGGGAGTCATGTCCTGCACCGTCCAGCCCGCCACGACCCTAGATCAACCGGGTCGCGGCTGTCCAGGCGACGCTAACTGATGCCTGCGGTCGGCGCGCGCGAGCGGTCGCGAGTGGGACGCGGTCGCCCTTTCGGGGCGGCCCGCGGGCGAGCCGGAACCTCAGGGAGGGGCCTCCACGCCCACCCGGCCACAGCGCCTACCGCTCGCGCCAGCCCCGGAAGGCGGCCAGCAGCTCCTCCTGGCGCTGGGGCGACAGCGACTCGACCGGCAGCCGGCCCACCGTGGCGATCACCTCGCGCATCTGGTCGAGGTAGGTGAGGCAGTACGGGCAGGTCGCCAGGTGCGCCTCGAAGTGCCGGCGTTCGTCCGGTTCGAGCGTGCCCTCGAAATAGTCCGTGATCACCTCGACCAGCTCGGCGCACGTCATCTCGGCCTCGGCAGCTGCCGGCGGTTGGGCGTCCTGTGGGGTCAAGCGGGCTCCGCTGATTCCAGGTGGCGAGCCGGCCGGAACGGCTCCGGCAGCGGATCAGTCTCGGGTGGGCCCGCGTCCGTTACGCCGCCCCCTGTAACGCCGCCCGCGCAGCCAGGACTGAAGCGCCGACCCCGGACCCGGAGGATCCGCCATGAAAGCGATCGCCGTCCACCCAGGCACCCCGAACTCCATGCACCTGCGCGACGTGCCCGAGCCCCGGGCCGACGAGGTTCCCGACGGACGCGGAGTCCTGGTTCAGGTGCTGCGCGTGGGCGTCGACGGCACCGACAAGGAGATCAACGCCGCCGAGTATGGCGCCGCGCCTCCGGGACTCGACTATCTCATCACCGGGCACGAGGGTCTCGGCCGCGTGGTCGACGTCGGGCCCAACGTGCCCACCACGATCCGGCCCGGGACCCTGGTGGTGTCCACCGTACGCCGCCCCGGAATGAGCATCTTCGACTCCATCGGCCTTCAGGACATGACCACGGACGACGTGTACTACGAGCGCGGGATCAACCTGTGCCACGGCTATCTCGCCGAGTACTACGTCGAGGACGCCCAGTACGTGGTCCCGTTGCCCGAGAGCCTGAACGAGGTCGGCGTGCTGCTCGAGCCACTGACCGTGGCCGAGAAGGCGATCCACCAGGCCTTCGAGATCCAGCGGCGGCTGAAGGTCTGGCAGCCCCGCCGGGCGGCGGTCCTGGGCTCGGGCACCATCGGCCTGCTCGCGACCCTGGCGCTGCGCCTGCGCGACATCGAGGTCGCCGTGTTCTCGCTGCGCGAGCCGCCGTACCTCAACAGCGACCTCATCGAGGAGGTGGGCGGGACCTACGTGAGCACCAAGCAGACGCCGCTCGGCGCCGGCGCCGAGCAGTACGGCCCCTTCGACATCATCGTCGAGGCGACCGGCTTCAGCCCGTTGGTGTTCGAGGCCGCCGAGGCGCTGGGCAAGAACGGCGTGCTGGTGCTGGTGAGCGTCACCGGAGGCGACCGCAGGGCCGAGGTGAACGCCGACATGATCAACCAGGGCTTCGTCCTCGGCAACAAGGTCATGGTGGGCAGCGTCAACGCCTCGCCCGAGGACTTCGCCAGCGGCCGTGACGACCTGGTCAAGGCCCAGGCCTTCTATCCGGGCTGGCTGGACAGGCTCCTCACCACGCCGGTGCGCGGCCTGGAGAACTACGAGGAGATGCTGCGCCACCTCACCGAGGACAAGGAGGCGATCAAGGTCTACGTCGAGGTGGCGTCGTCCAACGGAAGGAGCCAGTGATGGCGAGCACCTCGCCGCAGGCGCCGGCGGCCGCCGGGCAACAGGCCGCGTCCACTCCGATCGCCGACTACGGGCTGCTGGCCGACTGCAACTCGGCCGCGCTGGTGGACCGCGCGGGGTCGATCGACTGGCTCTGCCTGCCCCGGTACGACAGCGACGCCGTGTTCGCGCGGCTGCTCGACCCCGACGCCGGCCACTGGTCGCTCCGCCCGGCCGGCGAGTTCTCCGCGCAGCGGCGCTACGTCCCCGACACCCTGGTGATCGAGACCACGTTCACCACCGGCTCGGGCAGCGTCCGGCTGCGCGACGCGATGGCGTTCGCGCCCGGCCGGCGCGGGCACGACCTCGGCTACGACGTACCGCATGAGGTGCTGCGGGGGATCGAGGGCCTCTCGGGCGAGGTCCAGCTCGAGATGGAGCTGGCGCCCCGGCCGGAGTACGGGCTGGTCCGGCCGCTGTTCCGCCAGGAGAACGGCGGCGCGCGCACGTTCGGGGCCACCCGCATCGCCGTCAAGACCGGCGTGCCGGCCCAGGTCGAGGAGTCGACGATGCGCGCGTCGTTCACGGTGCGAGAGGGCGACCGGGTGGGCTTCTCCGTGCGCTGGGCGCCGGTGGACAGCCGTGAGGCGCCCGATCCCACCCCGGCGGACGAGGTGATCGGCCGCATCGAGGAGACCGAGGAGGCATGGCGCTCCTGGGAGGCCGACCACGACATCTACGAGGGCTCCAACCGCGACCTCGTGCGGCTCAGCGCCCGTGTCCTCAAGGGGCTCACCTACCGGCCGACCGGCGCGATCGTGGCCGCGCCCACCACCTCGCTGCCGGAGACGGTCGGCGGCGAGCGCAACTGGGATTACCGGTTCGCCTGGATCCGCGACTCGAGCCTCACCCTCGAGGCGCTGTACATCGGCGCGTGCTCGGACGAGGCGGAGGAGTTCGTCTCGTTCATGACCAGCTCGGCGGGCGGCCGGGCGGGCGAGGGCTCGCTCCAGATCATGTACGGCATCGGCGGCGAGCACGACCTGGCCGAGCGCGAGCTGCCCCACCTGCGGGGCTGGCGGGAGTCACGGCCGGTGCGGGTGGGCAACGGCGCCTGGGACCAGGTACAGCTCGACGTCTACGGCGAGCTGCTCAACTCGCTGCACCTCTACCACGAGCGCCTGGGCGAGCTGCATCCCGAGGTCCAGGCCTTCGTGGCCGACCTGGCGGACACCGCCGCCAGGCGCTGGAGGGAGAGCGACTCGGGCATGTGGGAGATGCGCGGGGAGCCGCGCCACCACCTCTCCTCCAAGGTGCTGTGCTGGACGGCGCTGGACCGCGCGGTCAAGCTGGCCCCGGTGCTGGGTGAGTTCGCCAAGGTGGAGGAGTGGGAGAAGGCTCGCGACGAGATCCGCGTCGCGATCCTCGAGCGGGGATGGAGCGAGAAGCGTGGGGCCTACGCCCAATCGTTCGACTCCGACGAGCTGGACGCCGCCGCGCTGCTGATGCCGATCCTCGGATTCCTCCCGGCCACCGACGAGCGCATGAAGGCCACGATCGACGCGATCGCCGACGACCTCACCGATGACGGCCTCGTCCTGCGCTACCGCAACCAGGAGGGGATGAACGCCGACGGGCTCAGCGGCGAGGAGGGCACGTTCGTGATCTGCTCGTTCTGGCTGGTCTCGGCGCTTGCCAAGGCGGGCGAGCTCGAGCGGGCCGAGCGGCTCTTCGCGCAGCTCACCGGCTACGCCAACGACCTCGGGCTCCTGGCCGAGGAGATCGACACCGCCAACGGCGAGCAGCTGGGCAACTTCCCGCAGGCGTTCAGCCACATCGGCCTGATCACCGCGGCGTGGGAGATCGACAAGGCGAGGGGGGCGACCGGGTGAGCACCGACTACGACGTCATCGTGCTGGGGGGAGGCCCCGCCGGCGAGCACTGTGCGGTCCACCTGGCCGACGGCGGCCTGCGCGTGGCGATCGTCGAACGCGAGCTGCTGGGCGGCGAGTGCTCCTACTGGGCCTGCATCCCGTCCAAGACGCTGCTGCGTCCCGGGGAGGCGCTTCAGGGCGCCCGCGAGGCCCCGGGCGCCCGCGAGGCGGTGGACGGCCATGTCAACGCCCAGAGCGCCTTCGAATGGCGCGACTTCCAGGTCAGCGACTACCACGACTCCGGCCAGGCCAGCTGGGCCGAGAGCGAGGGGATCGACGTCATCCGCGGCTCGGGCAGCCTGGCGGGACCCGGCCGCGTCGAGGTCGACGGCCAGGCCTACGGCGCCCGGGACGTGGTCATCGCCACCGGCTCGGAACCGGTCATCCCGCCGGTGCCCGGGCTGCGCGATGCGGACGGCGTGTGGACCAACCGCGAGGCGACCGGGATCACCGAGGTGCCCGAGCGGCTGCTGATCCTGGGGGCCGGTCCGGTGGGCGTGGAGATGGCGCAGGCCATCCGACGCATGGGCGCCTCGGTCGCGGTGGTGGAGGGCATGGACCACGTGCTGCCACGCGAGCCCAAGCCGCTGGGCGACGCGCTGGGCGAGGTCATGAGCGCCGAGGGCATCGAGCTGTGCTTCGGCCAGCACGCCTCGGCCGTGAGCGCTCAGGACGGCGAGTACGTGCTCGAGTTCCCCGAGCGACCGGCGCTGAGAGGCGACCGGCTGCTGGTGGCCACGGGCCGGCGCCCGCGGGTCCACGACATCGGCCTGGACAGCGTGGGCATCGAGCCCGGCAGGCAGGGGATCGAGGTCGACGCCCGCTTGAACGCGGGCGAGGGCGTCTGGGCCATCGGCGACGCGGCGGGCATCTGGCCTCTGACCTACGTGGGCAAGTACCAGGGCAGGGTGGTGGCCGAGAACCTGCTGGGCGGGCACCGGGAGGCCAACTACGAGGCGGTCCCGCGGGTGGTCTTCACGGATCCCCAGGCGGCCGCGATCGGCGCGGCCGAAGGCCCTCTGACCGCCACCGTCCAGCTCTCGGCGGTGGCCCGGACGGCCACCTACACCCGCGCCTACGACCAGAAGCCGGGGTTCATGACGCTGGTCTCCGACGGCGAGCGGCTGACCGGCGCCTACGCCCTGGGCCCCGAGGCGGGCGAGTGGCTGCAGCAGGCGACGGTGGCGATCCGGGCGCGCATCCCGCTCGAGGTGATGAACGACGTCATCCAGCCCTTCCCCACCTTCTCCGAGGCGTTCCTCCACGCCCTGGAGGAGCTGGGGGCCAAGGTTCCCGCCGGCGCCTAGCCCCGATGGCGCGGCTCGGCGCCTGCACCGGGTGAGGGGCCGGCGACGCGGATCTCGATGCAGCTGGCGCCGCGCAGGTCGCACCAGTAGCGCTCGGGGTCGCGGGCCACCCGAAGCAGCACGCTCTGGCAATGGCGGCAGCGCACCACCACCCCCGGCGCGTTGGCGTAGGCGTGGCTGTCCCCAAGGGGCTCGACCGCCGCGCACGTCGAGCACGTCGTGCGCACGAGCGTCATCTCGAACGGGAAGACCTCCTGCAGCCAGCCCGCCGCCGCGTTCCCGTCCAGCCTGAGGTCGGTGTCGTCCATCATGGGCCTCCTGTGGGTCCGAATCGCTCAGTCCGGGTCCGGTTCGGGGGATAGCCGATCGCGAGCAGGTGGCCGGCGACGTTCTCCACCAGCCGGGTCGGCCCGCACACGTACGCCAGCGCGCCCGACGACGCCGGCCAGGCCACCTCCTCGAGCATCTCGCGATCGATGCGCCGGCGGTGGCCGGTCCATCTCGGGGGCGCCGAGCGCGTGAAGGTGTGCACCACCTCCAGGGTCTCGCGCGCGGACGCGAGGCCCTCCAGCTCAGCGCGGAAGATGACGTCCTCGGACGTCCGCGACGAGTACAGCAGCCTCACCGGCACGGCCGAGTTCGCGGCGGCCCAGGTCCGGATCATCGCCGCCAGCGGCACGACGCCCGAACCTCCGGCCACCAGCTGCAACGGGCCGCCGACCGCCGGCTCCCACACGAAGTAGCCGCCGATCGGGCCGCGCACGTCGAGCCGATCCCCGGGACGCGCCTCGTCCACGAGGTACGGCGAAACCTCACCGTCATCGATGCGCTCGACCGTGACGGCGAGGCGTCCGCGCTCCGGCGCCGAGCTCAGCGAGTAGCTACGCACCGCCTGATAGCCGTCGGGCGCGGTCAGCCGCAGGTCGACGTGCTGGCCGGGCCGGTGGGCGGGCCAGCCCGGGACGTCGATCACCAGCGACTTGACCCGGGCGGTCTCCCACGAGACCTCAGCCACCTCGCCCGGGGCCCAGGCTAGTCGCCCCAAGTGCGCTGTTCCCTCCAGGGATCGCCGTGGGCGTGATAGCCCAGCGACTCCCAGAATCCGGGCTCGTCGAGGTCCCGCAGCTCGAGCCGGCGGACCCACTTGGCGCTCTTCCACAGGTAGAGGCGGGGAACCAGCAGCCGGGCCGGGCCACCGTGCTCGGGCTCGAGCGCGGCGCCTCCGTAGCCGAAGGCCACCCACGCGCTGCCGCCCACCGCGTCCTCGACCGGCATGCTGGTGGTGTAGCCGCCGTCACAGCTGGCGCTGAGGTACGGGGTGGCGGGATCGAGCAGCCCCTCGAGCAGGACGTCGAGCGAGACGCCCTCCCACTCGGTGTCGAGCTTCGACCAGCGCGTGACGCAGTGGATGTCGACCGTGAAGGTCTGGCTCGGCAGCGCCCGGAACTCCTCCCAGGTCCAGCTGCGGGTCCCGCCCGCTCCAACCACGGTCAGGTCCCACTCCTCCAGCGGCGTTCGGGGGGTCGGGCCCGCGGTCAGCACCGGGAAGTCGTCGACCAGGTACTGCCCCGGCGGCAGGCGCCCCTCGCCACCCGTGCGGCGTCGGCCGGTGAAGCCCCGGCTGAAGATCCGGTCGCCCACGACCGAAGTAGACCACGTCGCACGATGGCCCGCCGTAGCCGCCTGGCCACGGCCCCCGCCGGACGGCATACGATCGACCTTCCAGGCCGATCCCAGCAAGGAGCGATCCGATGCCGCAGGTGCAGACCATCGCCGGTCCCGTCGACGCCGACCAGCTGGGTCGGACGCTGATCCACGAGCACCTGTGTGTGCGCGCCGAGTCGGTACTGGCGCAGTTCCCGCACCTGTACGACCCCGAGCGAGAGCATCGGCAGGCGGTCGAGGCCGCCCGGAGCGTGATGGAGCACGGCGTTCGCACCATCGCCGACCCGGCGGTGATGGACCTGGGCCGCGACGTCCGGCTCTCCAGCCGGGTGGCCGAGGAGACCGGGCTGCAGGTGGTGATGAGCACCGGGGTCTACGGCCAGCACTACACGTTCCTGCCCCATCACTTCCAGATGCACGACGTCGACTACCTCGCGGACGCCCTGGTCCACGACATCGAGGAGGGGATCCAGGGAACCTCGATCAAGGCCGGGTTCCTGAAGTGCGCGGTGGACGAGCCCGGGATCAACGAGGACGTCGAGAAGGTGCTGCGGGCGGTGGCCCGGGCGCATCGGCGCACCGGCGCACCGATCATGGCCCACTCGCACCCGGCCACCCGGCGGGGGCTGGAGATCATGGACGTCCTCGGCGAGGAGGGGGTCGATCCGTCACGGGTGCAGATCGCCCACACCGGCGACACCGACGATCTCGACTACATCGAGGAGCTGCTCGGCCGGGGCCCGTACATCGGCATGGACCGCTATGGCCTGGACATGATCCTGCCGACCGATCGACGCAACGCCACCGTGGTCGAGCTCGCCCGGCGCGGATACGCGGATCGGATGATGCTCTCCCAGGACGCCTGCGCCGTGTTCGACTGGTACCCGCCCGAGATGGTCGCCGAGATGGCGCCGAACTGGAACATGACGTTCATCTTCGACTCGGTGATCCCGTCGCTGAGCGAGGCCGGGGTTACCGAGGAGCAGGTGGGCTCGATGCTCGAGGAGGCACCCAGGCGGTGGCTCGCGGGCTGAGACCGGTCGTCGTCGAGGCCGTATCCTCGACGCCGTGAGCACGGCCCCGGTTCCTGATCTCAAGCCGAGGCTGCGAGGCCTCAGCCACCAGTGGGCGTTCTTCGTCTCGCTGTTGACCGGCGGGGCGCTGGTGGTCAGCGCCCCGACCGCCGAGGCCACCGTGGCCGCCGCGGTCTACGCGGCCAGCGTCGCCGGCCTGTTCGGCGCCAGTGCGCTCTACCACCGGATCAACTGGGCCTCGGCCAAGGCGCGGGCCTGGATGCGCCGGCTCGACCACTCGATGATCTTCCTGCTCATCGCCGGCACCTACACGCCGTTCGCGGTCCTGGCCCTGCATGGGCCGCTGTCCACCGCGATCCTTATCGCGGTCTGGGCCGGCGCGCTGGCCGGAATCGTGTTCAAGCTGGTCTGGATCGCGGCCCCCAAGGCCGTGGTCGCCGCGGTTTACGTGGTCCTGGGCTGGGTGGCGGTCGCTGCGTTCCCGCAGCTGATCTCGCGGCTGGGCGTCCTGCCCACCGCGCTGGTGGCGGCCGGCGGCGTCCTGTACACCGTCGGAGCGGTGATCTACGCGCTGCGCCGGCCCGACCCGGTGCCCACGGTGTTCGGCTACCACGAGCTCTTCCACAGCCTGGTGATCGCTGCCGCGGCGCTCCAGTACGCCGTGGTCGCCTTCTACGTCCTTCCGGGCGCGCGCTAGACGCCGACCTCCGGGCCCTGCGGCCGTCGCGAATCGGGCGCGCTAAGGTGACCACGGTGACTGAGCCCACGGTCGACCACGACGGCGCCGGCACCGCTACCGCGATCCGCTCGTCGGACGGACGCCCGGAGCCTGCCCGGGTCGACGGCTCCCCGCCGTCCATGCCGCCCGGGCCACGGCTGCCGCGCTGGCTGCAGACGCTGGCCTTCATCTTCACCCCGGTCCGGTTCATCGAGGCGTGCCGGCGTCGCTACGGAGACCTGGTCACGCTGGGGACCCTGATGGATCCGGGCTTCGTCATGGTCTTCGACCCCGAGCTGGTCAAGCAGGTCTTCCGCGGTCCTCCGGACCGGCTGCGGGCCGGGGAGGCCAATGCGGTGCTGGGGCCGGTGGTGGGCGAGCGTTCGGTGCTGCTGCTCGACGGCGCCGAGCACATGCGCCAGCGCAAGCTGCTGCTGCCGCCGTTCCACGGCGAGCGCATGCGGGCATACGAGGGGGTGATGCGCCAGGCGGCCGATCGGGAGATCGACTCCTGGCCGGTGGGGGAGCCGTTCGCGCTGCTGCCCTCGATGCAGTCGCTCACCCTCGAGGTGATCATGCGGGCGGTCTTCGGGGTCACCCAGGACCCGCGCCGCGAGGAGCTCAAGCGGCGGGTGCGGGGCATGATCGCGCCGACCGCGAGCCGCTTCGGGGTGCTGCTGCTGGCCCTCTCGCGCGGTCGCATCGGCACCGCGGCGGGCGATCGCTTCGAGCAGCGCCGCCGCCTCGTCGACGAGCTCATCTACGACGAGATCGCCGAGCGACGCACGGCCCCAGACCTCGAGCAGCGCGAGGACATCTTCTCGATGCTGCTGCTGGCCCGCGACGAGGACGGGCGCGAGATGACCGACCGGGAGCTGCGCGACGAGCTGGTGACCCTTCTGGTGGCCGGCCACGAGACGACGGCGACCGGCCTGTCGTGGGCATTCGAGCTGCTCATGCGCAACCCGCCGGTCCTCGAGCGCCTGCGGGCCGAGCTGGCCGACGGAGATGACGCCTACCTGCAGGCGGCGGTCAAGGAGGTACTGCGGCTGCGACCGGTCATCGCCGGCGTCGGCCGCGTGGTTCGCGACGGTCCGTTCGAGCTCGGGGGCTACGTGCTCCCGTCCGGGACCGAGATCAACCCCTCGATCGCCGGCATCCATCGCCGCGCCGACCGCTATCCGCAGCCGCGGGCGTTTCGTCCCGAGCGCTTTCTGGAACCCGACCCGCCCGACACCTACACCTGGCTGCCGTTCGGGGGCGGCACCCGGCGCTGCCTGGGCGCCAGCTTCGCCACCTTCGAGATGGGGGTGGTGATCCGCCGGGTGCTCGAGCGCGCCGATCTGGCCCCCGCAGACGAGCGCCCCGAGAAGGGGATCCGCAAGGGCATCACGTTCGTCCCCGAGCACGGGGCGCGCATGGTCCAGGTGCGCCGGCCGCTGCCCGCGACCGTCCCGGACGCTGAGGCGCCGGACCGGGTCGCCGCCGCCTCGCGCGCCGGCTGATCAGCGCGGGGAGGGCCGGCGCGACGGCGCCGTCCGGGTCCTGAAGCCCAGCAGCCGGGAGACCGTCACCACCCGCAGGTGGCGCCGCCGCAGCGCCGAGAGGATCGGCGGGAGCATTCGCAGCGAGGCGGCGTAGTCGCCGTCGCCGTCGTGCATGAGGATGATCGAACCCGGGCGGGCCAGCGTGGTGACCCGGCGGTAGACGGTCCGGGGGCCGGCGCCCAGCGAGTCCAGCGTGTCCACGCTCCACTGGATGGTGGCCATCCGCAGTCGCCAGGCGTTGGCGATCAACCGGGCGCTGGTCTCGCCGTAAGGAGCCCGGAACAAGCACGGTCTGAAGCCGGAGACGCGGCGGATCAGCGCGCTGGTGCGCGCCAGCTGCGTGAACGAGGGCAGATGGGGATGGCTGTACGAGTGGTTGGCGACCTCGTTACCGTCCCGCAGCTCACGGCGCACCAGCCAGGCGTGGGCGGGGATGAAGCGCCCGACCAGGAAGAACGTGGCGTGGACGCCGTAGTGGTGGAGCGCGGCCAGCACGCGGGGCGTGTAGCCGGTGGGGCCGCCGTCGAAGGTCAGCGCCACCACCCGTCGGCGGGTCGGCCCGTGTTCGCGATAGCGCGGGGGGCGGGGCAGGCACCCGACCGGGCGCGGGGGCGGGGGGGCCGGGCCGGTGCGGGTGGTGACGGTGGGCGCCGCCGCGGTCCTGACGTCGGCACAGGCGAGGACCTGTGACGCGGCGCACAGCAGCACGGCGCTCGCCCCGGCCACCACCCTCGGATGCGCCAGCCGTCGCATCGGCCGACCCTATCCCGGCCGGGGCCCACGAGCCACCACGGCGCGCGGGCATGAAACCGCCGCGGGCAGGGTAGTCCGCCGGTATTGCGGCGGCGACCACCGGCCGCCCGAGACGATCCACATGGCCCACGCGATCGAGCCGAGGATCCGGCCCTTCGACATGACCGGCATCGAGCGGGGCGACGACGGGATCGCCCGCTACGTCGACCGGCCCGACTCGCTGGTGGCGATGCTGAGGGCCACGGTCGAGCGGGCACCGGAGGTCGAGGCCGTCGTGGAGCTCGGCGGCGAGCGGCTCACCTACCGCGAGCTGTGGGACCGGGCGGCCCGCGTGGCCGGCGGCCTGCGGGCGGCCGGGGTGTCGCGCGGCGACCGGGTCGCGTCGCGACTGCCCAACGGCGTCGACTGGTGCCTGGCCTTCTTCGGGGCGCAGCTGGCCGGCGCCGTGATCGTCCCGGTCAACACGCGCTTCACCGAGCCGGAGATCGAGTACGTCATCGACGACTCGGGCGCCGGCCACACGTTCATGCCCGAGCAGGCGCTTCCCGATGGCGACCCGCTGGTGGTGGACGACCTGGCGCCCGACGACCAGGCGGCGATCTTCTACACGAGCGGGACGACCGGATTCCCGAAGGGCGCCATGACCAGCCACGCCAACTTCCTGGCCAACACCGAGAACGCGCGCCGGGTGGTTGGGCTGCCCGACCAGCCGGGGCTGCGAAGCCTGGTCTCGGTGCCGCTGTTCCACGTGACCGGCTGCAACAGCCAGCTGCTGGTCTCGTGCGAGCTGGCCGGCACCACGGTGATCATGCCCACCTTCCAGGTCCAGGCCTTCCTGGAGGCGATCCGCGACGAGCGCATCGAGCTGCTGACCAGCGTCCCGGCCATCTACTGGCTAGCGATCAGCCAGCCCGACTTCGGGGAGCTCGACACCTCCGGGGTGCGGTGGGCGACCTACGGCGGGGCGCCGATCGCACCGGAGCTGGTGCGGCGGATCATGGAGGCATTCCCCAACGCCCGCGTGGGGAACGGCTTTGGCCTGACCGAGACCTCCTCGATCTCCACCTTCCTGCCGCACGAGTACGCGGAGAGCCACCCCGAGAGCGTCGGCCTGGCGGCGCCGGTGGTCGACCTCGACCTGCTGGAGCCGGCGTCCGACACCGGCGTGGGCGAGCTGCTCATCCGCGGACCCAACGTCGTCGCCGGCTACTGGAACAAGCCGGAGCAGACCGCCGAGACGTTCGTCGACGGGTGGCTGCATTCGGGTGACCTGGCCCGCATCGACAAGGACGGGTTCGTCCAGATCGTCGACCGCAGCAAGGACATGATCAACCGCGGGGGCGAGAACGTCTACTGCGTAGAGGTCGAGAACGTCCTCGCCGCCCACTCCGACGTGTTCGAGGTCGCGGTGGTCGGCGTCCCCGACGAGATGATGGGCGAGAAGGTCGGGGCGGTGGTGGTCCCCCGGCCCGGCGCCCAGCTCGACGTCGACGACCTCCTGAGCTTCGCCCGCCGCCAGCTGGCCGACTTCAAGGTTCCCCAGTACGTCGTGGTGGACGACCACGAGCTTCCCCGGAATCCCGGGGGGAAGGTCGTCAAGCCCACGCTGCGGGAGCGCAGCGACTGGAGCGACGCGGCGGTCTCGGGCGGGCGACGAGCCCGGTGAGCCCCGACATGCCCTCCGCACGCCCTCGACGGGCCGCCGTCCTGGGCGGCAACCGTATTCCGTTCGCGCGCTCCAATCGCGCCTACGCACAGGCGTCGAACCAGGACATGCTGACCGCCGCCCTCGACGGCCTGGTGGCGCGCTTCGGCCTCCAGTCCGAGCGTCTGGGCGAGATGGCGGCGGGCGCCGTGCTCAAGCACAGCCGCGACTTCAACCTGACGCGCGAATGCGTCCTGGGGAGCGCGCTGGCGGCGAACACGCCCGCCTACGACGTCCAGCAGGCCTGCGGGACGAGCCTGGAGACCACCATCCAGGTGGCCAACAAGATCACGCTGGGGCAGATCGACTCCGGGATCGCGGGCGGCGTCGACACCACCAGCGATGCCCCCATCGAGCTCAACGAGGACCTGCGCGGCGTGCTGCTCGAGTTCAACCGGACGAAGTCGACCACGGGGCGCCTGAAGCTGCTGGGCCGCCTGCGGCCGGATCAGATCGTGCCCGACTTTCCCCGAAACCAGGAGCCGCGGACCGGCCTGTCGATGGGCGAGCACCAGGCGGTGTCCACCCGGAGATGGGGGATCGGCCGGCGCGAGCAGGACGAGTACGCCGCCGAGAGCCATCGCAGGCTGGCCGCGGCCTACGAGCGCGGGTTCTTCGACGACCTGCTCACGCCGTACCTAGGGCTGGAGCGCGACCAGAACCTGCGTCCCGACGCCAGCGTCGAGAAGCTCTCGGAGCTGCGCCCGGTGTTCGGCGACGGGCCCGACGCCACCATGACGGCGGGAAACTCCACCCCGCTGACCGACGGCGCCTCCACCGTG
>DATFPO010000016.1:0-5964 GCA_035264745.1 Solirubrobacteraceae bacterium
GCGGGCGCCAGCGCTCCGGCGGGCTTCTCGCCCAGCGTCGCGATCCGGCGGCCGAAGGCCGCCGGGACCACGAGGAGCGACAGCGCCGGGGCGGCGGCGATGCCCAGCGCCACGGTGCCCGGACCACCCACCCCGAGGGCGACCGCGGCCGGGAAGCAGACGCGCACGCACGCGTCGAACAGGACCAGCGAGCCGAACACCATGAACCGCTGGTAGCCGGCCAGCCAGCCGCGCGCGAAGTAGGCGGCCCCGTACGTCGTGACCCCCGCCAGCAGCGCCCAATAGAGCGCCTCCGATCCGCCGAACAGGCGCTCCTGGATCGGCTCGCGCAGCGCCAGGGCGGTCACGATGAACAGCGCCCCGAAGCCGCACTGCAGCGCCGCCGGGATCCTCAGCGGGTGGGCGTGGGCCAGACCGGTCGCCCGCCGGGCGGCGATCGTGCGCGACAGCAGCTGCTCGACCGGCCGGTAGATGGTCGAGATCACGATGAACATCAGCGACCACAGGACGACGATGTGGGCGTACGCCGGAGCGCTCAGGACGTGGCTGGACAGCGAGAAGAAGGCGAAGGTGGCCAGGCCGGCGGCGGCCAGACCGGCGGACAGGATTCCGGTGGCGCGGCCGTAACCGGCGCACTGGGGCCCAGGCGCGCGCTCGGGCTGAGCGGTGCGGGTCACGGGACGTATCCTCCAGGATGGCCGTGGGGACCCGCACCGACATCGACGCCGCGCACCTCGCGCACGCCATCGAGCTGGCCGAGCGCGGCAGGGGACAGGTGAGCCCCAACCCGCTGGTCGGAGCGGTGCTCGCCCGGGACAACGAGACCCTCGGGGAGGGCCACCACACCGCCTTCGGCGCCGCGCACGCCGAGCGCGAGGCGATCGTCGCCGCGGGGGATGCCGACCTCTCCGGGGCGACCCTCTACGTGTCGCTCGAGCCGTGCTGCCACCACGGCAAGACGCCGCCTTGCACGGAGGCCATCGTCGAGGCGGGGATCCGCCGCGTCGTGGTGGCGTCCGACGATCCCACCGAGCACGCCTCCGGCCGCGGGCTGGGGATCCTGCGCGATGAG
Source organism: Solirubrobacteraceae bacterium (assembly GCA_035264745.1). Lineage (GTDB taxonomy): Bacteria > Actinomycetota > Thermoleophilia > Solirubrobacterales > Solirubrobacteraceae > DATAEY01. The sequence goes on from DATFPO010000016.1 coordinate 1,073, forward strand.
GGCATCGAGGTCGAGGTGGCCAGCGGGCCGCTGGCCGCGCGCGCCCGGCTGGTCAACCAGGCCTTCCGCAAGCATGCCCGGACGGGGCGGCCGCACATCGTGTTCAAGTCGGCCATGACGCTCGACGGCAAGGTCGCCACCGAGGGCGGTGACTCCAAGTGGATCTCGGGGCCGCGCAGCCGGGAGCTGGTGCATCGCTGGCGCTCGGAGGCCGATGCGGTCGCGGTGGGGGTCGGGACCGTGATGGCGGACGACCCCCAGCTCACCGCCCGGTTCGAGGGCGCGGGCCGCCAGCCGCGCCGGGTGGTGTTCGATTCGATGGGCCGGCTGCCGCTGGGCTCCAGGCTGGTGGCGGAGGCCCCGGGCATCCCGCTGACCGTGATCGTCTCGCGGGCGGCACCGCGCACGGCCACCGAGGCCCTGGAGAGCAGCGGCGTCGAGGTGGTGATCGCGACCGGGGGCAACGAGCCCGCCCGGGTTGCCTCGGCGCTCGACCTGCTCGGCGCCGCCGGCATCGGCTCGATCCTGCTCGAGGGCGGCCCCCATCTGGCCGGAGCCTTCCTGGACGCCGGCGAGGTGGACGAGGTGCGGCTGTTCGTGGCGCCGATGATGTTGGGCGGCCGCGGCGCCCGCAGCCCGGTGGAGGGCGAGGGCGCCGAGTCGATCGCCGAGGCGGTGGCGGCGCTGAGCCTCCAGTGCCGGGAGATCGACGACGACCTGCTGATCACCGCCCGGCTGCGCGAGTGGTGAGCCGCGGCCGGCTTGCGACAATGCGGGCGACGGCATGTTCACCGGGCTCGTCCAGGAGCTGGGCAGGGTCACCGCCGTGCGGCGGACCGCCGACGGCGCGCGCGTGACGGTCGCGGGCGACCTGGCCCATGAGCTGGGCGAGGGCGATTCGGTCGCGGTCAACGGCGTGTGTCTCACCGCCGTCGCGGTGGACCACGGCTGCTTCCAGGCCGATGTGATGGAGGAGACGCTTCGCCACTCCTCGCTGGGCGAGCTGCGGGACGGCACCTCCGTCAACCTCGAGCTTCCCCTGCGCGCCGCCGACCGGCTCGGCGGCCACCTCGTCCAGGGACATGTCGACGGCATCGGGACGGTGCGCGACGTGGCCGACGACGGGTTCGCCCGCCGCATTCGCATCCAGGCCGGCCCGGGCCTCGGGCGCTACCTGGTGGAGCGGGGCTCCGTGGCGGTGGACGGCATCTCGCTGACCGTGGCGGCGGTGGACGGGGACGAGTTCACCGTTTCGCTGATCCCCGAGACCCTTGAGCGCACCAACCTGGGCTCGGCGGCCCCCGGCCAAACCGTCAATCTGGAGGTGGACGTGGTGGCCAAGTACGTAGAGAAGCTGGTCCGATGAGCGCTCAGCGAACCGGATTCGCGACCGTCGAGGAGGCGCTCGAGGACATCCGGGAGGGCAGGATGGTGGTGGTCTGCGACGGCGTGGATCGCGAGAACGAGGGCGATCTGGTCATGGCCGCCCAGTTCGCCACCCCCGAGGCCATCAACTTCATGGCCAAGGAGGCTCGCGGCCTGATCTGTCTGGCGCTGACCCCCGACCGCTGCGACGAGCTGGGGCTCGATCTCATGGCGGCCAAGAACGAGTCGGCCCTGGAGACGGCGTTCACCGTCACCATCGAGGCTCGCGAGGGCGTGACCACCGGCATCTCGGCCCAGGACCGCGCCCATACCGTCCAGGTCGCGATCGACCCCAAGACCCGCCCCGACGGGCTGGTCCAGCCCGGCCACGTCTTTCCGCTCAAGGCCAGGTCGGGCGGCGTCCTGGAGCGCACCGGCCACACCGAGGCCAGCGTCGACCTCGCCCGGCTGGCCGGCCTGATCCCCGCCGGCGTCATCTGCGAGGTCATGAACGACGACGGCACCATGGCCCGCGTCCCGGACCTCATGCCCTACTGCGAGCGTCACGGCCTCAAGCTGATCACGGTGGCCGACCTGATCGCCTACCGACGGCGCACCGAGAAGCTGGTCGAGCGGGTGGTGTCCACCCGCCTGCCGACCGCCTTCGGCGAGTTCCAGGCGATCGGCTATCGCTCGCTGGTGGACAACAAGCACCACGTCGCGATGGTCAAGGGGGACGTGGCGTCGGCGTCCGACGTGCTGGTGCGCGTGCACTCGGAGTGCCTGACCGGCGACGTCTTCCATTCTCTGCGCTGTGACTGCGGCCAGCAGCTGGAATCGGCGCTGGCGATGATCGAGGGCGAGGGCCGCGGCGTGCTGCTGTACCTCTCGCAGGAGGGCCGCGGCATCGGCCTGCTGAACAAGCTGCGCGCCTACAAGCTGCAGGAGGACGGACTGGACACCGTGGACGCCAACCTGCGCCTCGGTCTGCCGGCCGACCTGCGCGACTACGGGATCGGGGCGCAGATCCTGTCCGACCTCGGGCTGACCTCGATCCGCATCCTCACCAACAACCCCAAGAAGATCATCGGCATGGAGGGCTACGGCCTATCGGTGACCGATCAGGTGCCGATCCGGGTCGTCCCCAACCCCCACAACGAGGCCTACCTGCGGGCCAAGGGCGAGCGCCTGGGCCACATGCTCCACCACCAGGGCCTGGCCCTCGACGAGGAGCTGCTCCACTCCGAGCACGAGCAGGACCGCGAGCGCGGCCGCCAGGGCGAGCCCGGCACGCCAGGGACGCCGCCGTGAGCGACGGGGCGGCCGGGCGGTTCGCGATCGCCGTCGGCCGCTTCTACGAGGAGCTGGCCGAGCGCCTGGTGGCCGGCGCCCGGGCGGAGCTGGAGGCGGCGGGCGCCGCGGGGATCGACGTGCTCGACGTCCCGGGCGCCTTCGAGCTGCCACTGGCCGCCGCGTACGCCGCCCGCTCGGGCCGCTACGACGGCGTGGTGTGCGTGGCGGCGGTCATCCGGGGCGAGACCGACCACTACGAGCACGTCTGCTCGGGGGCCGCGCACGGCATCCAGCGGGTCCAGCTCGAGACCGGGGTGCCCTGCGGATTCGGCGTGCTGACCGTGGACAGCATGGAACAGGCGCTCGCACGCGCAGGCGGCGACAAGCGCGATCAGGGCCGGGACGCCGCCCGCGCAGTCGTGCGCATGGCCGCCCTGCGACGCCGCCTGGAGGACTGACCACCGGGCCGGCGGGTGCGGGCGGCGCTCGTATACTGCGCCCATGCCCAAGGTCTGCCATGTCTGCGGCAAGCGCCCGGCCTTCGGTCACAGCCGCAGCCACTCGATGGTCGCCACCAAGCGCCGCTTCAACCCCAACCTGCAGAAGGTGCGCATCGACGACGGCGGGACGCCCCGGCGCGTCCACGTCTGCACGCGCTGCCTGAAGGCCGGAAGGGTCCTCAAGGCAGTCTGAGCCCCCTTCCGGAGTGCCCGCCCCGGACCTGGTTCGTTTCCGCAGCGCGGTCGAGGGCGCCCTGACCGCGCTCGAGGCCCGCCGCCGCGAGGTCAACGACCTCAACGTCTTTCCGGTCGCCGACGGCGACACGGGCGACAACATGGTGCTCACCCTCCGGGCGGTGCTGGCCGAGCTCGACCGCCTGGCCGGGGACGGGGAGCGCTCGGCGGACGACATCGGGCGGGAGGAGCTAGTGGACTCGGTCGCCCGCGCCGCCCTGCTCGGCGCGCGCGGCAACAGCGGGGTGATCCTGTCGCAGCTGATTCGCGGCGCGGCCGAGGAGCTGGCCTCCCGCCGGGCCGAGCTGGTCGATCCGGTGCTCATCGGCGCGGCCATGGCGCGGGCCGCCGACCGCGCCTACGACTCGGTGCGCCAGCCGGCCGAGGGCACGATCCTCACGGTGATGCGCGAGATGGCCCACCGCGTGGTCACCGAGCTGGCCCACATGCCCGAGCCCCGGCTGCCCGCCGACACGCCGCCCGAGGACCAGGATGCGGTGATCGCCGACGTCCTCGAGCGCGCCGTCGAGGCGGGCAGGGAGTCGGTGCTGCGCGGCCCGGATCTGCTGCCGGTGCTCCGCGAGGCCGGGGTCGTCGACGCCGGGGGGCACGCCGCGACGATCCTGTTCGCCGGCATCGTCGCTGCGCTGCGGGGCACCGAGGCTCCGCGCCTCGAGCATCACGCCCCGGCCCGGGTGACCCACCCCCAGCACCGTTCCTCGACCTACCGCTACTGCACCAACTTCGCGGTCACGGGTGCCGGGTTGGACTCGTCGGGCTGGATCCCCCGCCTGGAGTCGCTGGGCGACAGCGTGCTGGTGGTGGGCGACCAGCGCACCCTCAAGGTGCACGTCCACACCGACGACCCCCAGCGCGCCGCCGAGCTGTTCGCGGACGCCGGGACGGTGTCGCACTTCGACGTGGCGGACATGCGCGAACAGGAGCGTGCCCGCGACCAGCGGCTGGCCGCCCGCAACGGCGCCCAGCTGAGCTGCGCGGCGGTGGCCGTCGTCTCCGGGCCGGGGATGCGAGCGCTGTTCGAGGGGCTCGGGCTCCACGGGCTGGACGGCGGGGCGACGCTCAACCCCTCCACCTACGACCTGCTGGCCGGCATCCACGCGGCTCCGGCCGAGCAGGTGGTCGTGCTGCCCAACAGTCCGAACGTGATCATGGCCGCCGAGCGTGCCGCCGAGCTGTCCGAGAAGCAGGTGCGCGTCGTCCGGTCGCGGTCCCAGCAGGCCGGGCTGGCCGCCGCGGTGGCGTTTGACCCGGGTCGCGACGCCGACGCCAACGCCGAGGCGATCGACGAGGCGCTGCGCCACGTGCGTACCGGCGCGGTAGCGCCCGCCGCCCGCGACGACGGCCGCGGGCGATTCCGCGCCGGCGAGGCGGTCGGCTTCGTGGGCGACGACGTGGTGGCGTGGGGCGAGCCCGAGACCACCCTGCGGGCGGTCCTGGGTAGCGTGGCGGAGGGGGCCGAGCTGGTGACCTGCATCCGCG
>DATFPO010000017.1:0-16582 GCA_035264745.1 Solirubrobacteraceae bacterium
CGCCGATCACGAGGCCGAGATCGCCGTCGAACTCGGTGACGTTCCCCGCCACGCCGCGGTGGTCCTGCTGGTCGACGAGCGGGTGTCGGTGGCGCACGAGTACTACGCGGGAGTGGTCTGGGACGGCATCCGCAAGCAGCCGGTGATGCTGTTCTCGGACATGGGGGGCATCGACATCGAGGAGGTGGCGGAGACCCACCCCGCCCACGTCGGCCGCGGCCACTTCTCCAACCTCCTCCCCCTCTCGGACTTCCGCGCCAAGCAGGTGATCGCATCGGTCGGCGTGAGTGGCCAGGCCCTGAACCGCCTCACCCCCATCCTCACCCGCCTGGCCGGCCTATTCGTCGAGCACGACATGACACTGGCCGAGATCAATCCGCTGGCCCGGCTGGAGGATGGAACGTTCGCGGCGGTCGACGCCCACATGGAGATGGAGAACGAGGCGCGCCCGCGCCAGAACTCGCTGCTGGCCGAGCTCGGCGTCGGCGGCGAGGAGACCCGCGAGGCCCGCGAGCCCACCCCCTTCGAGATCGCCGGCGAGGAGGTGGACGCCCAGGACCATCGCGGCGTGGCCGGGAACGTCACGGAGTTCGATGGGAACCTGGGGTTGGTGATCGGCGCCGGCGGCGGCTCGCTGACGCTGTTCGACGCCGTGCGCAACCAGGGCGGCAGGCCGGCCAACTATTGCGAGATCGGCGGCAACCCGTCGGTGGCCAAGGCATGCGGGCTGGCCAAGCTGGTCCTGAGCAAGCCCGGCGTCAACAAGGTCGCGGTGATGATGTCGATCGTCTCCAACACCCGCGTGGACATCGTCGCCCGCGGGGTGATCAAGGCCTGCATCGAGCTCGGCCACGACCCCGCCGAGAAGGTCGCCGTCTTCCGCATCCCGGGGGCCTGGGAGGAGGAGGGCTTCAAGATCCTCGAGCGGTACGGGGTCCGCTACTGCGATCGCTCGGTCTCCATGCACGAGGCCGCCCGCATGGCGGTCGCCGCGGTCTCCGACGGCGTCGAGCCCGAGCTCGAGCCCGAGATCCGTCCCGGCGAGGGCCGCACGTCCGGCGAGGTGACCGAGGTATGAGCATCCTGCTCGGCGAGGACACCACCTTCATCGTCCAGGGCATCACCGGGCGCGAGGCGGTCAACCTCACGCGCGAATGCCTGGACTACGGCGCCGGGGCGAGAATCGTCGGCGGGGTCACGCCCGGACGCAGAGGGCGCGAGGTTCACGGCGTGCCGGTGTTCGATACCGTCGAGCAGGCGGTCGAGCATCACGGCGGCCCGATCGACGGCTCGGTGGTCACCGTCCCTCCCGCGTTCACCCGGGACGCCGTGTTCGAGGCGATCGAGAACGATGTCAAGCTGATCGTGATCGTCACCGAGCGCATCCCCCGCCGCGACGTCGCCCAGATGGTCGAGCTGGCCAGCATGCGGGGAGCGCGGATCATCGGCCCCAACTGCCTGGGGGTGATCGTCCCCGGCGTGATCAAGATGGGCGGGATCGGCGGCCCGGCCCGCGACGCCGCCAAGGCCTACACGCCCGGCCCGGTCGGCGTCATGTCGCGCTCGGGCGGCATGACCACCGAGATCTCCTCCACCCTGACCGCCGCCGGCCTCGGCCAGTCCACCGCGGTGTCGATCGGCGGCGACGCCATCATCGGCTCGACCTACGCCGAGCTCATGCCGCTGTTCGAGGCGGACGAGCAGACCGAGGCGATCGTGATCTACACCGAGCCGGGCGGCCGCATGGAGGCCGAGCTGGCGCGCTGGGTGACCGACAACGACTCGCGACTCCCGATCGTCGCCTTCATGGCCGGCCGCTTCATGGACGAGATGCCCGGCATGTCGTTCGGCCACGCGGGCACCATCGTCGAGGGCAAGGAGGACACCGCCAGCGAGAAGATCGCCCGCCTGGGCGAGGCCGGCATCACGGTGGCCGAGGAGATCGCCCAGATACCCGACGTGGTCAAGGAGAAGATGTCGCAGAGGGCGCCGGCATGAGGCGCGACGCGCTGTTCATCGGCGTCGAGGTCGACGACTCGGTCGCCCGGGACCCCGAGCTGGCCGCGAAGCTGGAGGAGGTCTGCCCGGTGGACATCTTCGCGCAGGAGGACGGCGACGGCGTGCGGATCGTCGAGACCAACCTGGACGAGTGCGTGCTGTGCGAGCTGTGCATAAACGCGGCGCCTCCGGGAACCGTGCGCGTGCTCAAGCTCTACGAGGACGACGCGGCCCTGGTCCGCGGCTAGGCGCCTGCAGGGGGACGTGCGGACGGCAGCCGCAACGGGCGCTACACTGCCGCGCCGCGGGCGCCCAGGCGCCCTTCTAGCAGCCCCGCCGTGGAGGAGCCGTTGAGCCCGGAGCCTCGTGCGCTGTCATCTCGACGCGCCGCCGGCCGTCGCCGGCGTGGAGTGCTGACGGCGCTCGCGGCGGCCGCCTCTCTGGCCGGGGCAGGGGTCCCGACGGCGGCGGCGGCTCCCTGGAGGGCGCTCACGGGCGCCCGGGCCGGCCAGGCCACGGCCGCCGCGGCCGTCTCGCGGATCGCGCGGCCGAGCTGGCTGCGCGGGGTGACGATCACCGAGTACTACCCCGTCCCCGAGCGGTGGTTCAAGGGCCGGCGCGTGGCGGCGCCCGGACTGTCCGGCCTGCACCGGATCGACTGGCTGTTCTCGGCCCGGGGAGTCACCATGGAGGGCGACGGGATCGGCCTGGACGGACGGCGCTACCACGTCGACAACGTGGGGGCCGGCGGCTGGGTCGACTCGCTCGGCCGGCCGGCGTCGATCGGCGGCGGCGTGTTCTGGCGCGCCGGCGGCTTCTGGCGCAACGCCCGGGGGCTGCTCACCTTCCCGCTCGAGTCCGGCGGCTGGAGCAACGGCGCCGGCCTGCGCTACGTGCCTCTGCGGGGCGTGAGGTTCGCGTCCGGTCCCTCGCTCCCCCTGCGCTACTACCGGTCGCTGGCGGTCGACCCCCGGGTGATCCCGATGGGCAGCCGGGTGTACATCCCGGCCTACCGGCGCTGGTTCACCGCGCAGGACACCGGGGGGGCGATCGGCGGCGCCCATGTCGACGTCTTCCGATCGCCTCCCGCCTCGCCCAATGGCGCCCAGTCCCTGTCCAACCAGCGGATCTACGTGGTGCCCCCCGGTCAACGGGCCGCCACGCCGCCCGCCGCCGCGCCGCCTCCCGCGGTGCGCGGCCCGGCCACCGGTGGGTCCTCGAGTGGCTGAGCGCTTCCGGGCGACCGCCCGCGGCCGCGCGGGGCTGGCGGTGGCTGTCTCGATGGCCGCCCTGGGCGCTTCGGCCCCGGCGGCCGGGGCAACTGCGCCGTGGAGTGGGACGGATCGTCAAGCCCGGGCCGCCGCCGACGTGGCCCCGCCCCCGGCGCCGCCGCGCCGGCGGCGGGTGCGGCCCCGGCGGCTGATCGGCTGCCACGCCGCGGGGGCCAGCTACCGCCTGGCCGGGTCGCGGGCGCACCGGGTGGTGGCGCTGACCTTCGACGACGGGCCCAGCGCCTACACCTCGCGGGTCCTGGCCATCCTGCGCCGGTTCGGGATCCACGGCACCTTCTTCATCATCGGCCAGCAGGTCCGGGGCAACGAGGGGCTCCTGCGGCGGGAGCTGGCCGCGGGCAACGCGATCGGCAATCACACCTTCACCCACGCCCACGTGTCCGGCGGCGGGATCCGCCAGATGCTCAGCACCCAGGGCGCGATCCGCCGGGCCACCGGCTATACGCCCTGCCTGTTCCGGGCGCCTTACGGCGCGGTCAGCGGGCTGCTCATGCGCCAGGCTCGCGGGCTGGGGATGAACACCATCCAGTGGAGCGTCGACCCCCGTGACTGGTCGCGCCCGGGGACCGGCGCGATCTACTCGCGCATCGTCTCCGCCACCCGGCCGGGCGCGATCATCCTCATGCACGACGGCGGGGGGGCCCGCGGCGAGACGGTGGCCGCCCTGCCGCGGGTCATCTCCACCCTGCGCGCGCGCGGCTACCGGTTCGCCACCCTGCCCCAGCTCCTGGGGCTGGCGCCGCGGTACGCCGGCTGATCTCGGCCGCCGTGAGCCTCTGGCAGGCCGCCCTGATCCTGGTCGTCGCCGATGGCGTCGCCATCACGGCGATGATGCTGGTCCGCCGCCACGCCCCGGCCGGCAGCTACTTCAAGGACACCTCCGAGGCCGCGGGGGTGTTCGCGGCAGCCGGGACGACGTTCGCGGTGCTGGTCGCCTTCACCTTCCTGCTGGCCTTCGAGAGCTATGACGACGCGCGCAACAGCTCCGAGGAGGAGGCGATCGCGGTGGTCACCCTCTTCCACACCGCGGAGTTCTTCCGACCGGCGCGCCGGGACGACCTTCAGCGTGAGCTGATCTGCTACGGACGGGCGGTTATCTCCACCGAGTGGCCCGAAATGCGCCACAACCGGCGCAGCCCGCTGGTCGACGGGTGGGTGTCGCGCCTCGAGCGCAGCTTCCAGCCGGTCAACGGCGACACCGAGACCGTGGGCTCCGCGATCCAGAACTGGTTCAACCAGACCGATGCCCGCCAGCTCGCGCGGCGCAAGCGGCTGACCGAGGCGGCGCCCTTCGTCCCGCCCACCGTCTGGTTCTTCCTGATCCTGGGAGGCCTGCTGGAGATCGGGTTCGTGCTGTTCTTCGCCGACAAAACGGAGCGGGTGGCGGCCCAGGCCATGCTGGTGAGCGCGGTGACGGTGTTCGTGGTGGCCAGCCTCATCATGATCCACTTCCTGGACTCGCCCTACACCGGCCAGAGCGGCAGCGTCGAGCCCAGCGCCATGAGGCAGTCGCTGCGCTCGATCGAGCTCGAGCGCCGAGCCCGGCACCAATCCGGCGCCCTCCCGTGCGGCCCGCGCGGCCAGCCGGTTCGCGCCTGACGCGGTGCCCGAGCTACCCGAGGCCGAGCGGGCCAGGCAGCAGATCGAGGCGGTGCTGGGCCGGGAGATCGCCGCGGTGGACGACGGCGACTCCTATGTCTGCCGACCCCACGCCCGCGGAGAGATCGCGCAAGCCCTCGTCGGGCGCCGGCTGTCCGCCGCCCATCGCCGGGGCAAGTTCATGTGGGTGGAGACCGACACGGGCCCGGAGCTCGGGCTGCACCTGGGGATGGCGGGGCGGCTGGTGGTCGACGAGGAGCCGGACCCGCGCGGCTGGGACCGGTTCTCGATCGAGTTCGCGGGCGGGGGCCGCCTGGCGCTGCGCGACAGGCGACGGCTGGGGCGCGCGATCCTTCAGCCTGACTTCTCCCACGTCGGCCCGGACGCGGGCGAGGTCTCGCGGGCGGAGTTCCGCCGGCGGATCGGGACCGGCAGCGCCCCACTCAAGGCCCGTCTGCTCGACCAGGGGGCGATCTCCGGCATCGGCAACCTCATGGCCGACGACATCCTGTGGCGCGCGGGGCTCTCGCCGCGCCGCCCCAGCGGCGACCTCAGCGACCAGGAGCTCGACGCCCTGCGGCGCACTATGCGGACGGCCATCCGCTCGGCCATCCGCAAGGGCGGCGCCCACACTGGCAGGTTCAACCCCGAGCGCCGCCGAGGCGGTCGCTGCCCGCGCTGCGGGCGCGAGCTGCAATCGGCCAAGGTGGGAGGGCGCACCACGTTCTGGTGCCCCGCCGACCAGGCGTAGGGCCTGGCAGCGCCGGCCCGGCCGGCTAGGCCACCTGCTTGCCGTGCTCCTGCAGCCAGTGCAGGAGCCCGCCCTCGATGAGGATCTCGCGCTCCTTGGGGGCGAAGTCGTGGGTCACGGTGAACTCGTCGCCGGTGTCCTCGATCCGCACCGTGATCTCCTCCGAGCCCTCCTCGAGCTCCGCCCGCACGTCGGCCAGCTCCCAGGTCTGTCCCACCTCGGCCCGGTCGTAGTCGGTCTCGTCCTTGAAGGTCAGGGCCAGGATGCCCTGGGCGACCAGGTTGCGGCGGTGGATGCGGGCGTAGGACTTGGCGAACACCGCCTTGACGCCCAGCTGCAGGGGGGCCAGCGCGGCGTGCTCGCGCGACGAGCCCTGGCCGTAGTTCTCGCCTCCGACGATGAACCCCTCCCCCCACTCCTTCATCCGCTTGCGGAACTCCGGGTCGCGGTGGCGAAAGGTGAACTCGGCGATGGCCGGGATGTTGGAGCGGTAGGACATGACCTCGACGCCGTCCGGGGCCAGGTCGCCGGTGGAGATGTTGTCCGGCTGGACGGTGGCGATGCGGGCCTTCAACGACTCCGGCAGGGGCGTGTGCTCGGGCGGGGTCTTGATGTTGGGCCCGCGCGGGATCTCGATCGACTCGGCCTCCTGCTCGTCGGCCGGCGGGAAGATGTGGACGTCGTCCACGTAGGGCCGCAGCTCGGGCGCCGGCAGCACCTCGGGCGGCTCGCCGTACTCGCGCGGGTCCTCGATCCGGCCGCTGAGCATCGACACCGCGGCCACCGCGGGCGAGCACAGGTAGACCGAGTCCTCGGCCGTCCCCGAGCGCCCGGGGAAGTTGCGGTTGAAGGTGCGCAGCGAGTTGGCGCCGGTCGGCGGCGCCTGACCCATCCCCACGCAGGGGCCGCACACCGGCTCGAGCATCCGGACGCCGCCCTCCACCAGCTGGCGGTAGACGCCCGACTCGGCGATCGCGGTCAGGATCTGGCGGGAGCCGGGGGTGGCGGTGGCCGCCACCGTGGGATGGACCAGCTGACCGTCCCGGTCGGCCAGCACCGCGCCGGGCAGCGCCAGGTCGATGTAGGCGGAGTTGACCGACGAGCCGATGCACACCTGCTCGACCTCGGTCCCGGCCACCTCCTCCACCGGCACCACGTTGTCGGGGTTGTGCGGCTTGGCCACCAGCGGCCCGAGCTCGTCCAGGTCGATCTCCACCCGCTCGTCGTACCCGGCGCCGTCGTCCGGCCGCAGTTCGAAGAAGTCGTCCTCTCGCCGCTGGAGGGACAGCCACCGGCGCGTCTCCTCGTCGGGCGGGAAGACCGCCGAGGTGGCCCCGAGCTCGGCGATCATGTTGGCGATCGTGCCACGCTCGGGAATCGAGAGGTCCTCCGTGCCCGGGCCGGTGAACTCGAACACCTTGTTCTTGCCCCCCTTCACGCTCAGCTGACGCAGGAGCTCGAGGATCACGTCCTTGGACTGGACCCAGGGCCGCTGGAGGGTCCCGTCCAGCCACACCTCGACCACCGCGGGGCAGGCGATCTCGAACGGGTAGCCGGCCATCGCCACCGCGACGTCGAGGCCGCCGGCGCCGACGGCGATCATCCCGAGGGCTCCGCTGGTGGTGGTGTGGGAGTCGGCTCCGACCAGGATCTGACCGGGCTTGGCGAAGCGCTCGAGCGAGATGTAGTGGGAGATCCCGTTGCCGGCCCGCGAGTAGTGGATCCCGTACTTGCGCGCCAGCGCCTGGAGCATCCGGTGGTCGTCGGGGTTCTTGTAGTCGAGCTGGACGACGTTGTGGTCGATGTACTGGACCGCCCGGTCCACGCGCACCCGGGGCACGCCCAGCTGCTCGAACTGCATGCAGGCCATCGTCCCGGTCGCGTCCTGCAGGAGCGTCTGGTCCACGCGCAGGGCGATCGGGTCGCCGGGGGTTAGGTCCCCCTCCACCAGGTGGTCGGCCAGGATCTTGCGGGTGGCGTTGTCGGCCATCGTCGTCCTCAGCCTACCTGCGGGATCATCAGGGCACGCGCGGTGGCCAGCTCGACGTCGGCCTCTCCCAGCGCAGCGGCGGTGACCCAGCGCTTGCCGCCCCGCGCCGGCTCGGCCCGCGCCCGCAGACGAACGAAGGAGCCGACCGGCGCCGGGGAGCGGAAGTCCACCTCCAGGCGGGCGGTGATGGGCGCGTCGGGGCCCTCCCCGACGGCCAGCGCGGCGGCCTCGTCGAGCGCGGCGGCCAGCACGCCTCCGTGGGCGACCCCGGGCGGCCCCTGGTGGTCCTGCTTGACGAAGAATCGACCCTCCACCGATCCGTCGGGCTGGCGCTCCAGCTCTACGTGGAGCCCGAACAGATCGGCGCTTCCGCAGCCGAAGCAGAGGTCGTGATGAGCGAGGGCCAAGGGCGCGGACACCATAGAGCCCCGCCCGACTGCGGCTAAGCTGCCCGGCCGGTGACGACGCCCAAGCTCCTACACCAGCTGCTGACCGCGCCCGGGCCGTCGGGTTACGAGGCGGCTCCGGCCGCGGCCTGGCGAAAGGCGGCCGCGGAGTTCGCCGACGTGTCGAGCGACACGCTGGGCTCGTCCTTCGCCCGGGTGGCCGGCCCGGCCGACGCTCCTCGGATGGCGGTGGTCGGGCACATCGACGAGATCGGCCTGATCATCACCCACGTGGCCGACGAGGGCCATCTGCACTTCCAGGGGGTCGGCGGCTGGGACGCCCAGGTCCTGGTCGGCCAGCGGGTCGAGGTGATCACCCGCGAGGGGCAGCTGCCGGGCGTGATCGGGCGTAAGCCGATCCACCTGCTCAAGGAGGAGGACCGCAAGAAGGTCGTGGAGCTGCGCGACCTGCACATCGACATCGGAGCCTCCGGCGCCGAGGAGGCGGGGCGGCTGGTGCGGATCGGGGACGTCGCCGTCATCGCCGCCGAGCCGGTGGAGCTGCCCAACCGCAGGCTGGTGTCGCGCTCGCTCGACAACCGGCTGGGCGCCTACGTCGCCCTCGAGGTCGCCCGGCTGGTGGCCGAGCCGGGGGACGCCGTCGGCGAGCTCGTGGCGGTGGCCTCGGTGCAGGAGGAGACCACGTTCGCCGGCTCGCGGACCAGCACCTTCGCCCTCGAGCCCACGGCGGCGATCGTGGTCGACGTCACGCACGCCACCGACGCGCCCGGGGTGGAGCCCCGGGAGCTGGGCCAGCACGAGCTGGGCTCCGGGCCGGTCATCGAGCGGGGGTCGATCATCAACCCGCGCGTGTTCGAGCTGCTGCACGAGGCGGCCGAGTCGAGCGACATCCCATTCACGGTCTCCGCGTCGTCGCGGACCACCGGCACCGATGCCGACGCGGTCCACATCTCCCGCGCGGGCGTGCCCACCGGGGTGGTCTCGATCCCGCTGCGCTACATGCACTCGCCGGTCGAGATGGTCCAGCTCGACGACGTCGAGGCCGCGGCCCGGCTGATCGCCGCCTTCGCGCGCCGGCTCCCGGCGGACATCTCGTTCGAGCGCTAGCCCGGACGACCCCGAGCGCCAGGCGCGAGGCCCGCCCGCCCACCGCTGCGCCGTCCCCGCTCGGCGGTCACCGGCGGCGGTGTCAGCCGCGGACCAGCTTCTTGTAGGTGATGCGATGGGGGCGGTCGGCGTCCTCCCCCAGCTGCTCGCGCCGCCAGCGCTCGTAGGCCTCGAAGTTGCCCTCGAACCAGTGCACCCGCGAGTCGCCCTCGAAGGCCAGCACGTGCGTGCACACCCGGTCCAGGAACCACCGGTCGTGCGACACGATCACCGCACAGCCCGGGAACGCCAGCAACGCCTCCTCCAGCGCGCGCAGGGTGTCGACGTCGAGGTCGTTGGTGGGCTCGTCGAGCAGCAGCACATTGCCTCCCCGGCGCAGCAGCTTCGCCAGGTGGAGCCGGTTGCGCTCGCCACCTGACAGGCCGGCCACGCGCTTCTGCTGGTCGGATCCACGGAAGTTGAACGAGGCGGCGTAGGCGCGGGAGTTGACCCGGCGCTCTCCGACCGCGAGCTGGTCCTCGCCCCCCGAGATCTCCTCCCACACGGTGCTCTCGGGAGCCAGCGCGTCGCGCGACTGGTCGACGTAGGCGAGCTCGACGGAGTCCCCGAGCCGCAGGCCGCCGGCGTCGGGCTCCTCCTCCCCGGTGATCATCCGCAGCAGCGTGGTCTTGCCGGCGCCGTTGGGGCCGATCACGCCCACGATCCCCGCCCGCGGCAGCGAGAACGACAGGCCGTCGATCAGCAGCCGGTCGCCGTAGCCCTTGCGCAGCCCGTCCGCCTCCACCACCACGTCGCCCAGCCGGGGTCCCGGAGGGATGTGGATCTGGACGGCGTCGAGGTCCACGTTGCGCTCCTCGGCCAGCAGGGCCTCGTAGCGGGCCAGCCGAGCCTTGGACTTCTGCAGGCGAGACGAGGCGTTCATGCGCACCCATTCGAGCTCGCGGGCGATGGTGCGCTGCCGGGCCTTCTCCTGACGGGCCTCGACCGCCAGGCGAGCCTGCTTCTGCTCCAGCCACGACGAGTAGTTGCCCTGGAAGGGGATCCCCCGCCCGCGGTCGAGTTCGAGGATCCAGCCGGCGACGTTGTCGAGGAAGTAGCGGTCGTGCGTGACGGCGACCACGGTCCCGCGGTACTCGGCCAGGTGGCGCTCGAGCCAGGCCACCGACTCGGCGTCCAGGTGGTTGGTGGGCTCGTCCAGCAGCAGGAGGTCGGGCTGGCGCAGCAGGAGGCGGCACAGCGCCACGCGTCGGCGTTCGCCGCCGGAGAGCGTGGAGACGTCGGCGTCGGCCGGGGGGACGCGCAGCGCGTCCATCGCCGTGTCCAGCGTGGTGTCGAGATTCCAGGCGTCGGCGGCCTCGATCTGCTCCTGCAGGCGCGCGAACTCGTCGGCCACCTCGTCGGAGTAGCCGGCCGAGAGCTCGTTGAAGCGGTCCAGCAGGGCGCGCTGCTCGGCCACCCCCTCCTCCACGTTGGCGCGCACGTCGCGGGACTCGTCGAGCACCGGCTCCTGCTCGAGCAGCCCGACCGTGGCCCCCGGCGCCAGCTGGGCGTGGCCCCGGAACTCGCTGTCCTGCCCGGCCATGATCCGCAGCAGGGTCGACTTGCCCGCGCCGTTGGGCCCCAGGACGCCGATTTTGGCGCCGGGCAGGAACGACAACGAGATGTCCTTGAGCACCTCGCGGTCAGGCGGGTGGACGCGCGAGAGCCCGTGCATGGTGAAGACGTACTGATGCGACATCGGGCGGGAAGGATGGCAAGCCGGCGGCGCCGGCTACGACTCGGCCGGCAGCTCGCGCAGCTGGTGGGCGGGTGTGAAGAACGCCCGCTCGGCCAGGAGCACCGCCACGAGCGCGGCGATGGCGACGCTGCCCAGCAGCACGTAGAGCAGGATGAGCTGCAGGCGCACGGCGTCGACCGGCGCCGCACCGGCGAGCAGCATGCCCACCATCGTGCCCGGGAAGAAGATCAGGCCGGTCGTCTTGGTCGAGTCGATCAGCGGGATCACACCCGAGCGCAGCGACCGCCGAACTATGGGCCGCGCCGCCTGGGTCGCGGTGGCACCCAGGGCCAGCGTGGCCTCGATCTGGCGCTCGGAGGCGAGGACCTCGTCCCCGAGCCGGTTGAGGGCGACCGCGGCGGCGGTCATGGCGTTGCCGATCACCATCCCGCCCACCGGAACCAGATACCGGGCATGCGGCGGGAACACTCCGAGGCCCACCACCAGCCCCAGGGTGCTCACGCCCGCCACCGCCAGCGCGATCAGGAGCGGCCAGAAGGCGACCGGAACCCGCCTGGCCCGAGCCCGGGCGGTGAACGCGCCGAACACCACCATCACCGCGATGAGCAGGAACACGAACGACAGCTGTCGGGAGTCGAAGATCAGCTTGATGACGTAGCCGATCGCGGTGAGCTGGACGAACGCCCGGAACGCGGCGATGGCGATGTCGCCCTCCACATGGAGGCGCTCCCATGCCGAGATGGCGAAGGCGATCGCCACCAGGACCAGCGCGCCCGCAACCTGCTCCAGGCCGACATGGATGCCGGGGCTCAAGTCGCCAGCGCCTCCACCGCGCGCCCGCCCTCGAGCCGCAGCACCGAGTCCGATAGCCGCTCCGCCTGACCGAGATCGTGGGTGACCAGCACGTACGAGAGCGCGAGCCGCTCGCGCAGCTCGAGCAGCGTGGCCTCCACCGCGTCGCGGGTGTCCGCGTCCAGCGCGGAGGTCGGCTCGTCGAGGAGCAGCACCGCCGGGCGCAGGGCCAACGCCCGGGCCAGCATCACCCGCTGCTGCTCGCCGACCGAGAGGCGGTCGGCGGCGCGGTCGGCGAAGCTGGACGCCAGCCCGGCCAGGTCCAGCGCGCGCCCCACGTCGGTCGGTCGGCCGGCGAGCCGCGCACCGAAGCCCACGTTCTCGGCCACGGTCCCCTCCAGCAGGGCCGGTAGCTGGGGTACCAGGCACACCTCGCGCCGCAGGCTCAGCACGTCGAGCTCGCGGACGTCGCGGCCGCGATAGAGCACCCGGCCGCGCTCCGGATCCGCCAGGCGGTTGAGCAGCCGCAGGAGGGTCGACTTCCCGCTTCCCGATGGGCCGGCCACGCACGTGGCCCCCTCCGCCAGCCGGACGCTCAGATCGTGGAGGACCGGTGTCCCCGATCGGGTGGCGGTTACGTCGTGCAGCTCGAACAGCACGGCCCGGATTATCCGCCGTGGGCCGGCCGCCCGGCCGCCGCGGCGATCGGCTCGACTCGCGCCAGGGCGCCCCGACGGCCCCCGCGCTCGCTACCGTTGGTCGGCATGGCACGCGTGCTGGACGTCGAGCAGGCGCTCCTGCTCCTGGAGCTCGAGGCTCCCTTCGAGCAACGCGACGTGCAGCTTGCCCGCCGGCGCATGGCCAAGCGCTGGCATCCTGACATCGCGCCGGCCGGACGCGCCCACGAGCACCAGCGCCACCTGCAGGCGATAAACGAGGCGGCCGACCAGCTGGAGTCGCTGGCCGACTCGGCGCGCGGGGGCCGGGTGTCGGCCGGCGCGGTCCGGGCCAGCGCCGCCGCCGCCCGCCGGCGGCGGGCCGAGGAGGGCCGGCGCGCCTACGAGGCCGAGCAGCGGACCCGCGCCAACGCCGAGGAGCGCCGCCGGCACGATCCGTTCGGCGATCGCGTCCCCGACCACTCGGTGGTCCACCGCTACGCCCGGTGCCTGTCCTATCCCGAGTGGGGCGTGGGCAACGTCACCGGGATCTATTTCTCCGGCGAGGGCGACGACATCCAGCAGTGGGCGCGAGTGCGCTTCTCGGTCGGCGTCCGCACGGTGCCGGCGGGCAGCCTGCGGTTCGTCGACTTCTCCCGACCGGATCCCGCCGCCGAGCGGGTCGAGCGCTTCGTCACCGCCGCCCAGCACGCCATCGCCGAGGGCGACCACGCGCTGGCCGCCCAGCGCCTGGTCTACGCCCGCGACGCCGAGCCGCACAACCCGGCGGTGCTGCGCCTGATGACGCTGGCCTTCTGGCAGAGCCGCAACTTCCCGGCCGCCGCGCGGGCGGTGCGCGACTGGGCCCGGGTGGACGGCGACCGCCCCACCCCCCACCGCTTCGCCGCGCGCATCTATGAGGACATGGGGGCGTTCTCGCTCGCCGCCGAGGCGGCCGAGCGCGAGGCCGGCCTGGCCCCCCAGGAGGCCGCCGCCTGGGAGCGGGTCGGCCGTCTGCGCCTCCGGCTGGGCGACCGCGCGGCTGCCCGGGCGGCGTACGAGCGGGCCCGTCAGGCGGGCCCGACGGTCGAGGGCCTGCTCGACCTCGCCCTGCTCCACCAGCTGGAGGGAGACCTGGGAGCCGAGGTGTCGGCGTGCGAGCAGGCCACGCGCATCGATCCCGGTTCCGCAGTGGCCTGGGGGCGGCTGGCCCACGCTCTCGCCCGCACCAGCCGCGTCAGCGAGGCCGTCGCGGCCTGCGAGCGGGCGCTGGGCCTGGCCGAGGATGAGGAGGTGCGCGACCTGCTCGCCCGCCTGCGCGAGATCGAGGCCCAGGCGCTGCCGCAGCGGACCGCCGCCTGAGGCGCGCGCACCTAGCGTCCGCCGCCGTACTCCGCGGCGTCGACCGCGTTGCGCAGCAGCTTGGCGCCCTTGGGGTCGCAGCGGCCCGAGTCGAGCTGGCTCGCCTCGTTCTTGAGCACGTCGGCCAGGGCCAGCGACTCGTCGGTGCGCGAGAAGGTCGCGTTGGGATGCCTCACGAGCATCGTGGTCAGCACCACCAGCGCCGCCACCTCGGTGTCCTCGTCGGCCTTGGCGCCGGACTGCTTGGCGGCGCAGTAGTCGTGCAGGGCCACCCGCGCGGTCGCCACCCGTACGTTGTCCCGGCGCGAGAGCTCGTCGCTGCGCGCCGCGGTACTGCTGGACTCAGGCGGCGCCGGGCCGCCCCGGACCGTCACCGTCCGAACCTGCTGTGCGCCGCAGCCCGACACGGCCAGCACGAGCGCCGCCAGCCCGGCCGCGGCGGCCGAGCCGAGGGGCATCCGGGCGAGAACGTCGGCGGCCATGCCGCCTAGGCTAGCCGGGTCACGCCGGCGCGCGTGCGGCCACCGGCTCCACGTCGAGCGCCCTGCGCGGCTCTCGGGCGTCGGGCGCCCGTCCGTCAGACGGCGGTGACCTCGTCCTCCTCGAGCGTGCGCACCGGCCCTTGGTAGCGGTCCTTGGCCGAGATCAGGTACCAGATGCCGAAGATCAGCGGCAGGAGGATCGCGAACGGCGTGTAGTTCACGAGGCTGGCGTCGAACTTCGGGTTCCAGGGAAGGCCGGTGGGCGTGTAGGGCAGGTCCAGGGCATAGACCACCACGATCACGAAGATGATCGCCAGGATGTTCACGATCCTGTAGCGGCGGCCGAGGTTCCATGGGCCGGGCTGGAACGCGTCCCCCTGCCGGAGCCGGAGATACACCGGAATGATGTACGCCAGGTAGAGGCCGACCGTGCAGATCCCGGTCAGCGCGAAGAAGGCGAACGGGATGTTGTTCTTCCCGAACAGCGCCGGGATCGCGATCACCAGCGAGGCCACCGACACCGCGATCACCGCGTTGAACGGCACCCGGTCGCGGTTGACCCGACGGAAGATGCCCCAGCCAGGCATCCCTCGGTCACGCGAGAACGCGTACCACGTGCGCGAGGCGCTGGTGAGCCCCGCCGCTCCGCAGAAGAACTGGCCCACGGTGGCGATGACGAAGATGAGCTTCGCCGCCCATCCCGGCAGGACACTGGTGAAGATCGCCCCGACGAAGCCGGCGCCGTCGTTCACCGCCTTGACGTCGGTGGCGGCGAACAGGAAGGCCAACAGCACGAACCACCCGATCAGCGCCGACCAGAACACCGAGCGCCACACCCCCTGCGCGGCGGCCTTGGCGGCGCCGCGGGTCTCCTCGGCGGTGTGGGCGCTGGCGTCGTAGCCGGTCTGGGTGTACATGGCCAGCAGGAAGCCGGTCGGCAGCACGAAGAACCAGAAGCCCAGGCTGCTGGTCGACCCGCCGAAGAAGCCGTTGTTGTTGATGCGCTCGCCGAACACGAAGCTCGCGCTCTGGTGATGGGCGGGGACGAACACCAACACGGCGATGATGATCGCGACTCCCACCAGGTGCCAGCCGACCGAGATGTTGTTCATCAACGCCAGGATCCGGTCGGCGAAGATGTTCACGAGCGTGTAGAGCGCCAGGATGATCAGGTAGAGAAGGAACGTCTCCGACAGGATGTGCTTGGTGTCGCCGAAGTTGACGCCGAGGACGTTGAGCCCGTAGAGCTGGAGCGTGTTGAACAGGAAGAACGCGCACCCGTAGGCGACCGAGGCCACGATCCCGACCAGGCCCACGATGTTGAACCAGCCGGTCATCCAGCTCCAGCCCTTGCCTCCGAGGTCGAAGGCCCACCAGTACGGGCCTCCCGCCGTCGGGTACCTCGAGGTCAGCTCGGCCATCGAGAGGGCCACCATGAGCACGAACGCGCACAGCACCGGCCATCCG
Organism: Solirubrobacteraceae bacterium; assembly: GCA_035264745.1. Taxonomy (GTDB): domain Bacteria; phylum Actinomycetota; class Thermoleophilia; order Solirubrobacterales; family Solirubrobacteraceae; genus DATAEY01. Next base: position 15,642 of record DATFPO010000017.1, read on the forward strand.
ATCGAGGCCGCGATCGGGCCTCCGTTCTGCCATGCGAAAGCGAAAGTGGTGAACGTCCCGGCGAGGACCGAGATGATCGTGAACGAGATCGCGAAGTTGGTGAACCCGCTCCAGGCCCGTGACAGCTCCTGCCGGTAGCCGAGCTGGGCGAGGGTCTGCTCGTCGAGGGTCTGCTCGTCGCGATCTAGGGCTTGTTCATCCGTCATCTCGACTCCTGCCTCCTCCCGCTCGGGTCGAGCGACCGTAGGGCCGAAAATGGTGTGGTGGCTCGGCCTCTAGACACGACGACCTTACGCCGCGTGGCGGACCGGTGTCAATCCGCTGGTCGGCGGGTTGCAAGGCTGCGGTGAGGGACGTGGACGCAGCCGTGGTGGGCGCGGGCGTGGTGGGCTGCGCGGTCGCCCTCGCCCTGGCCCGCCGAGGAGCCGCGGTCGCCCTGCTGGAGACCCAGCCGGCGCCCGGGCTGGGCGCCAGCGGCACCAACTCCGGCGTGGTGCACACCGGGTTCGACTCCGTGCCCGGCCAGCTCGAGACCGAGCTGATCCTCCGCTCCGCCGACCTCCGCGATCCGGTGCTCGACGCCCTGGGCGTGCCGGTGCTTCGCTGCGGAGCGCTGCTGCGGCCGCTGTCGGCGCCCGATCGCCCGGCGGTCGATGGTCTGGCCCGAAATGCCGAGCGCAACGGCGTTCGCGCCTGGGTCGAGGACGGCGCGCTCCGGATTCCGGGTGAGGCGGTGACCGACCCGGTGGCGTTCACGCTGGGGCTCGCCGCCTCGGCCGTGCGTCACGGCGCCCAGCTGCGGACCCGCTTCAGGGTGGCCGGGCTGCGACGGAGCCACGATGGCCTTGCGGTGGAGGACGAGGCCGGGTCGGGGCTTCGCTGCCGCGTGGCGGTCAACTGCGCGGGGCTGCATGCCGACCACGTCGCCCGGCTGGCCGGCG
>DATFPO010000018.1:0-9692 GCA_035264745.1 Solirubrobacteraceae bacterium
ATGACCGCGCACGTCGGCCAGGTCCGGCTCGTCCGGCGGCGCGGCCGGGGCCCGCGCCGGCCGCGGCGGGGGCGGCGGGTCGGCGCCGGCCAGGATTTCGGCCACCTCGCGCAGCCCGGCGACGCCGGCCACGATGACGCCGTCCACCAGCGACGCCTCGCCGGCGTCCTCCCGGGGGAGGATCAGCCCGCGCAAACCCGCGCGCCGGCTGTCCTCGGCCACCGCCAGCGTGCCTCGACAGCCCCGCACCTCCCCGCCCAGGGACAGCTCGCCGAACACCGCCCAGCGCCCCAGCGCCTCCGGCTCCACTTGACCGCTGGCGCCGAGGACGGCGGCGGCCAGGGCCAGGTCGAACCCAGGGCCGGCCTTGCGCAGGTGGCCCGGAGCCAGGTTGGCGGTGATCCTCCGCTGCGGGAACTCGAAGCCCGAGTTCAGGAGCGCCGCGCGCACCCGCTCGCGAGCCTCGCGAACCGCCGCGTCGCCCAGGCCGACGACGGTGAACGCGGGCAGGCCGGAACGGATGTCGACCTCCGCCCACACGCGTCGCGGCTCGAGCCCGTCGATGGCGAACGTGGCGGCGCGGGCCAGCACCCGCGCGACGCTAGGCGCCGGCGGCTGCGCGTGACCCGCTCATTGCGCAGCCCCGCCCCGGGCGCGCAGGCTTGTCACAGACGGCGGCTGACTCGACCGGCGGGCGGCCCTAGCCTCGAGCCGGTGTCGGAGGACCTGCGGCGACGCCTGGGCCGATCCGGCGAGCGCGCCGCCGAGGCCCACCTGCGCCGCCTGGGATTCGAGCTGCTCGAGCGCAACTACCGCACCCGGTGGGGCGAGCTCGACCTGATCTGCTTCGACGGGGCGACGATCGTCTTCTGCGAGGTGAAGGCGCGCCGGGCGGGCGGCGCACCGTGGGACGCCCTCGGCCAGCGCAAGCGCGCCCAAGTGCGCAGGATCGCCGCCCGCTGGCTGGCCGAACGCACCGAGCGCCCGCGGGCGGCGCACCTGCGCTTCGACGCGATCGGGGTGGTGGTCGACGCCCATGGCCGGGTGGTCGCCTTGGACCACCTCGAGGCGGCCTTCTGACGGCGCCCGCGCCGTCGGGTTAGCCCGCGGCGACGAAGTCGCGCGCGCTGTCCAGCGCCAGCTGCTGGTAGGCCGCCGACTGGAACGAGCGTCGATGCAGCGGGGAGATGCCGCGGGCCGCGATCGCCGCGCGGTGCTCGGGGGTGGCGTACCCCACGTGGGCCGCGAACTGCCACCCGGGATGCTCGGCGTCCGCCCGGCGCATGTAGCGGTCGCGGGTGACCTTGGCCACGATTGAGGCGGCGGCGATCGCGGCGCTGCGCGCGTCGCCGCTGATGACGGCGCGCTGGGGATGGCCGACGTCGGGCACCGGGAACCCGTCGCTCAGGCAGAGGCAACCCGGGCGGGCCACGCGGACCAGTGCGTCGCGCAGCGCGGCGAGATTGGTCACGTGCAGCCCACGCCCGTCGATCCCCCGCGGGCAGCGCGAGACCACCGCCACGGCCGCGGCGCAGCGCAGGACCCGCGGATAGAGCTCCTCGCGCGTCTCGGGCGTCTGCTGCTTGGAATCGTTGAGCAGCGCGAGCGCCCGGACCTCGCGGACGCCGAGCCGCCGGTAGTCGAAGAGCACGGCGGCGGCAACCAGCGGGCCGGCCAGGCACCCTCGGCCGGCCTCGTCCGCGCCCGCCACCAGCCCGTGCCCGAGCGCCCGGTCGAAGGCGAACAGCCGCCGGGCGGTGCGGCGGCGCCGGCCGCCCCCGCGCCGCGACCCGCGACGGTCAGAGGAGTCCGATGCGACCCGGCGGCCAGTAGGTTGCGAAGGCGCCCCCGACGATCCAGGCCTTGGGTACGGGTCCCCAGAAACGGCTGTCGTCGGACGAGCCACGGTTGTCGCCCATCATGAAGTAATGCCCGGGCGGAATGGTGATCGACTGCGGAAAGTCGCATTCCGCGCCCGCCTGGCAGGGTCGAATGTAGGAATCCTGCTCCGTTCGCCCGTTGCGGATCACGTGTCCGTTGCGGATCGATACGCGGTCGCCCGGGAGCGCGACCACACGCTTGATGAAGTTGTCAGTCGAGCGCTGGGGGCTGGGCCGGGCGCAGGCCGCGGCATGGCCCTCGCCCTGCCTCGGGTCGCCGCACTTGGTGGCGAGCTTCCACCCCTCGGGCGGGTGGAACACCATGATCTCGCCGACCTTGGGGGTCGAGAAGCGGTTGCCGATCCGGTTGACCAGGACCCGCTGGCCGACGTCGAGGGTCGGCTCCATCGACTCGCTGGGGATCCGATACGGCTTGACCAGGAAGGCCTGGATGAGCAGCGCCAGGCCCAGCGCCGTGCCGACGATCAGCACCAGCTCGAGGAGCGAGCCGGAGCTCGATTTGACCGTCTTGGAGCTCACTCCGCGCCATCGTCCGTGGCGCCCTGGGGCTGCTCGCCCTCCTGGTCGGTCGACACCGGCGGCTGGTCGCCGGCGCCCTCCTCGCCGCCCTCGTTCGTCTCCGGCTCGGGGGTGGGAGCGGCCTCCGCCTGCGTGCCCGCGGCGTCAGTCGGCTCGGCCAGCAGGCCGGGCTCGACGGCCCCTTCCGGCCCGGCGCCGCGTCGCTCGCGCACGCGGGCGCGCTTGCCCACACGACCCCGCAGGTAGTAGAGCTTGGCCCGGCGCACGTCGCCGCGAGCCGCGACCTCGATGCGCTCGATCTTGGGCGAGTGCAGCGGGAACGTCCGCTCCACACCCACCCCGAACGAATGCTTGCGGACCGTGAATGTCTCGCGCGCGCCGTGTCCCTGGCGCTTGAGCACTACACCCTCGAACACCTGCGTGCGCCGGCGCGTCCCCTCCACCACCTGGAAGTGGACGCGCAGGCGATCGCCCGGCGCGAAGGCGGGAACGCGCCGGAGCTGCGCGCGCTCGAGGCTTTCGATGACGCTGCTCATGGCAAGGAAAAAGCGGCGTCCCGACCGCCGCGCCGGACAATCGTAGCGGACGTCAGTCGACGCCCGATCGGCCTCCCGCGCCGTCGGCGAGCGCCCGCAGCCGGCTCTGCTCGTCCCGCCATTCGCGGATCTGCGCGTGGTGCCCTGACAGCAGGACATCCGGGACGCGCCAGCCACGGTACTCCGCGGGACGGGTGTAGTGCGGGTACTCGGGCGAGCCGCCCAGTGCCGGGCTGAACGACTCCTCCACCGCCGAGTCCGCGTCGCCGAGCGCGCCCGGGAGCTTCCTCAGCACCGTGTCGCACACCACCATCGCGGCCAGCTCGCCTCCCGACAGCACGTAGCGGCCGACCGACACGGCGTCGCTGGCCAGGTGCTCGACCACGCGCTCGTCGAAGCCCTCGTAGCGGCCACAGAGCAGTGTCAGCGCCGGCTCGCCGGCCAGCTCGCGCACCAGCGCGTCGTCGAGCAGCCGCCCGCCGGCGCTCAACGCGATCACCCGCCGCTCTGAGCGCACCTCGGCGCCGTCGCGCCCGTAGTGAGCCTGCAGGGCGGCGTCCACCACGTCGACGCGCAGCACCATCCCGGCGCCCCCGCCGAATGGGGTGTCGTCGACCTGGCCGGCGCTCAGGGGAGTGTGCTCGCGGTAGGAGACGTATCGCAGCCGCGATCCCGCCGCCACCGCGTTGCGGACGTGCCGCTGGCGCTCGAACCAGTCGAACCACTCCGGGAAGAGCGTGAAGACGTCGATCTCCATCAGGTTCGGGGCGGGTCGACGAACCGCAGGCTGACGTCGATGCGCCCGCGCTCGACGTCCACGTCGCGCACCGCGTCGCCGACCAGGGGCACCAGCAGCTCCCCTCCCTCGTCGCGCTCGACCTCGAGCGCCTCGCATGACGGCAGGGCGACCAGCCGACGCACCACGCCGACCGGCCGCTGGTCATCCACCACGCGGCAACCCTCGAGGTCCTCCGCCCACCACTCGCCCGTGCCGAGCTGCGGGGCACGCTGGCGCGCCACCATCAGCTGCTCGCCGCGCAGCCCGGCCGCGTCGTCGCGGTGCTCGCAGCCCTCGAGGCGGACGATCGGCCGCGAGGCCATCCCGGCACGCCGGACGATGCGGACGGCTCGTCCCGCCACCGAGACCGAAGCGCCCTCCTCCAGCAGCTCGGACCGCGCCCGCTGGACGAGGAAGGATCCGTCGAGGCCGTGGGGGCGGCCCACCACCCCGGCGGTCAGCCATGCCGGCCCTCCCGACCTCACAGCTCCGCCCTCGGATGGCGGGGGCGATGGGCTTCGCTGTTCGGCCATGTTTGTGGGCGGTCAGTCGACGATGTCGACCAGGACGCGGCGGTTCTCGCGCACGGCCGCCGCCTTGACCACGGTGCGCAGGGCGTTCGCCGTGCGGCCGCCGCGACCGATGACCTTCCCGTAGTCCTCCTCGGCCACCGACAGCTCGAGCACGAGCGTGCCGTCGTCCTCCTCGAATTCCTCCACCGCGACGGCCTCGGGCTGTCCGACGAGCGCCCGCGCGAGGTACTCGAGGAGCTCCTTCACCGGGCTGCGGCTATTCGAGGCCCTGCGTGCGCAGCAGCTTGCGCACCGTCCGGGTCGGCTGGGCGCCGCGGCGCAGCCACTCCCGAGCCCGCTCGGTGTCGATCACGATCGTCGAAGGATCCGTCTGGGCGTTGTAGCGACCGATGGTCTCGATCACGCGTCCATCGCGCGGAGACCGCTGGTCCGCCACCACGACCCGCCAGATCGGATCCTTTCGTCCGCCGACGCGGGTGAGTCTGAGCCGTACCGACACGAGCGACGGGAGGTTAGCGGTCGGCGGCGGCTAGCGGCCGCCGCGCATCAGCGCTCCGAGGTCGGGCATCCGTCCCTGGCCGATCTGGCGCATCAGCCTGCGCATCTGCTCGAACTGCTTCACCAGCTGGTTGACCGCCTGGACGTTGGTCCCAGAGCCACGGGCGATGCGCAAGCGACGCGACCCCTTGATCAACTCCGGGCGCCGGCGCTCCTCCGGGGTCATGGACAGGATGATCGCCTCGACCCGGTCGATCTCGCGCTCGTCCACCTTCACGTCGCGAAGCTGGGCCCCGACCCCGCCGGGGAGCATGCCCAGCAGCGACGACAGCGGACCCATGCGGCGAACCTGCTTGAGCTGGGCCAGGAAGTCCTGGAGGGTGAACTCGGCCCGGCGCAGCTTGCGCTCCAGCTCCGCCGCCTGATCGGCGTCGTACTCGCGCTCCGCCTTCTCGATGAAGGTCAGCATGTCCCCCATCCCGAGGATCCGCTGGGCCATCCGGTCGGGATGGAAGCGCTCGAACTGGTCGAGCTTCTCGCCGGTGGAGGCGTACAGGATCGGCATGCCGGTCACCGCCTTGACCGACAGCGCCGCGCCGCCGCGCGCGTCCCCGTCGAGCTTGGTCAGGACCACGCCGTCGAAGCGGACCACCTCGGCGAAGCGCTCGGCGACGTTCACGGCGTCCTGGCCGGTCATCGCGTCCAGCACCAGCAGCACGGCGTGCGGGCGCACCTCGTCCCGGATGCGCGCCAGCTCGTCCATCAGCTGGGCGTCCACGTGCAGCCGCCCCGAGGTGTCCACGATCAGGGCGTCCTTACCCTGCTGGGCCGCGCGCTCCCGCGCCCAGGCGGCGATCCGGACCGGGTCCTCGTCGGTGCCGCGCTCGTACACCTCGGCTCTGGCCCGCTCGCCCAGGGTGACCAGCTGCTCGACCGCCGCCGGCCGGTAGACGTCGCAGGCCGCCAGCGCCACCGAGGAGCCGCGCTCCACCCGGAGGTGACGAGCCAGCTTGGCTGCCGCCGTCGTCTTGCCGGAGCCCTGGAGGCCAGCCATCAGGACCACGGTCGGGGCACGCGGGGAGAAGGTCAGCTCCCGCCCGGCCCCGCCCATCAGGGCGGTCAGCTCCTCGTCGACGATCTTGACCACCTGCTGGCCCGGGTTGAGACGGCCGATCACCTCCTCCCCCAGGCAGCGCTCCCGAACCGCGGCGGTGAACTCCTTGACCACCCGGAAGTTGACGTCGGCCTCCAGCAGGGCCAGGCGGACCTCCCGCATCGCGGCGGCCACGTCATCCTCGGTCAGGGTGCCGCGCTGACGGACGCCCGACAGGGCCTCCTGCAGCTTCTCCGACAGGGCATCGAACATCGCGCACGCAGGCTACTGCTCGCACCGAGCCGGGTTTGCCGCGCGTCGTTCCCGGATACGCTGGCGCCGAGGGTGTCGCGCGGCAACCAGTTCATGATCTTGGTCGGGTCCTTGCTGGTGGCGGTTCTCGCCCTGGTCGTGGACAACCTGATCGTCCTCCAGCCCGACGAGAAGCCCCGGGTCATCCCGTTCCTGGTGCTCAGCGTGATCTGCGCCGCCGTCGCGGTGGCGATCTACCTCTTCCTGATCCCCTGGGCCGAGCGCGCCACCGGCCCGTCCAACCGCCTCTCGCAGGCCGGGTTCGGGATCGGACTGGCCGCGCTGGCGTTCGTGATCATCTACTGGACGGCGCTGCCGTTCGTGCTCGGCGCCGGCGGGTTCGTGCTGGGAAGCCTCGGCGAGCATCGCGCCCAACGGGACATGCGGCGCGCGCCGCGGGATGAGGAGCAGGCGGACCCGGAGGTCGACGCCGAGGACGCGGGTCGGGCCAAGGACGAGGAGGAAGTAGACGACGAGGACACCCCGTCCGTGGGCGAGCGCGCGGGACAGGCCTGGGCGGCCAGGGCGATGGGCGGGCTGGCCTCCCTGGGTTGCCTGATCCTGTTCGTGGCGGGGATCGTCCAGGCGCGGTAAGCCGGCCGCGCCGGCGGCGGGCGTGAGGTCCGCCCGCCGCGGCTAGGCCTGCAGGATGATGCGGATGGTCCGCGCCGCCACGAACAGGCAGAACAGCGCCACCACGGCGAGGACGATCAGACCGGTCATACCAACCCTCCGTTCCTATTCGGTCACCAGCGCGGTGGCGCCCCGGATCTCCACCACCTCCACGCGATTGCCCACGTCGATCACGTGATCCTCGTCGTAGGAACGGGCGGTCCACACCTCGCCGTTGTCGATCCGCACCGCCCCGACCGCCTCGTCGTTGGCGATGCGCTCCACCACGATCGCACGGCGGCCGATGAGTGCGGCGGTGCCGGTGCGCAGGGCGGTCGGCAGCCGCCGGTGCGCCCGGGCGATTGGACGCACGACCAGCAGCATCAGCAGCGAGGCGACGATGAACACCAGCCAGGCGATGACCGCCCCGCCGCCCGCGGCCTCGACCAGTGCCGCCAGCAGCGCCCCGCCCGCGAAGGGGGCGAGGAAGAAACCCATCGTGATCATCTCGCCGATCGCCAGGACCACCGCGGCGAGGATCCAGAACACCCAGCCCATCCCGGGCGAGCTTATCTCAGGCCTGGCCGGTGCCCAGCAGCGCGCAGGCGAAGTCGTCGGGGTCGAACGGCCGCAGGTCCTCCAGCGCCTCGCCCACGCCGATCAGCTTGACCGGGATCCCCAGCTCGTCGGCGATGGCCAGCGCGATCCCGCCCTTGGCGGTGCCGTCCAACTTGGTGAGCACGATGCCGGTAACGGCCACCGCCTCGGCGAACACCCGGGCCTGGCGCAGCCCGTTCTGGCCGGTCGTCGCGTCCACGGTCAGGAGCGTCTCGTGCGGGGCGCCGGGCAGCTGCTTGGCGATCACCCGGCATACCTTGCGCAGCTCGGCCATGAGCTCGTCCTGGGTGTGCAGACGACCGGCGGTGTCCAGGATCACCACCTCGCTCCCGCGCGCACGGGCCGCTACCACGGCGTCGTAGGCGACCGATCCGGGATCGGCGCCGGGCGCCCCCCGCACGAACTCGCAGTCCGCACGGCGCGCCCACTCCTCGAGCTGCTCGACCGCGGCGGCACGGTAGGTGTCGGCCGCCGCGATCAGGACGCTGACTCCGATGGTGCGGCGCAGGTGCCAGGCCAGCTTGCCGATGGTGGTCGTCTTGCCGGTGCCGTTGACCCCCACAGCCAGGATGACCGTCGGGCGCTCGACCAGGCTGATGCGATCCCGGCCGTCGTCCTGCGGCCGCGCGATCTGGGCGAGCAGCGCCTGGAGACGCTCGGTCAGCCCCTCGGCGCCCTCGACCTCTCCCGCCTCGGCCTCGCGCTCCAGCTGCTCCACGACGCGGCCGGTGGTCCGCGCTCCCACGTCCGCGTAGATCAGCAGCTCCTCCAGCCGCTCCCAGGTCCCCTCGTCGTGAGGATCGCCGGCCAGGGTGGCCTGCACCTCGGCCGCCAGCGCCCGGCGGCTGCGGGCCAGGTTCTCGCGCAGGCGGCGAAACATGCCCGGGCGGCGCGACTCGGCCGGGGCCTCGGCGCCGCCGGGCTCACGGGCGACCGGTCGGGCGAGCTCGAAGAGCTCGTTCCAGTCCCGGGCCAACCGCTAGGCCGCGTCGGCGGCGGCGGAGTCGGCGACGTCGGGGGCGGAGCCGGCCGCGTCCTCGCGCGGCAGTCGCCGGGAGATCACCTTCGAGACGCCGTCGTCGCCCATCGACACGCCGTACAGGGTGTCAGCCGCCTCCATGGTGCGCTTCTGGTGCGTGACCACGATGAACTGGGCTCGCCGGGAGTAGCGCCGCAGCAACCGCAGGAACCGATCGATGTTGAGGTCGTCCAGCGCCGCCTCGACCTCATCCAGGACGTAGAACGGGCACGGCCGGGCGAGGAAGATCGAGAACAGGAACGCCAGCGCGGTGAGCGACTTCTCGCCGCCGGACAGCAGCGACAGCCGCTTCATCGCCTTGCCGGCCGGCGTCATCTCGATCTCCACCCCGACCCGGTCCTCGTCGTCGGCCGGGCCCTCCTCGTCGACGGCGTCGGGGTCGCCGCCCGGATCGCCCTCTCCGGCCGAGGCGCCGCCTCCCAGCACCGGGGCCGGGCCGTCGGCCTCGCGGACCAGGCGCAGGCGTCCCCTACCGCCCGGGAACAGCTGGCCGACCAGCTCCTCGAAGTTGCGCGAGGTGGCCGCGAACGTCCGCTCGAAGGACTCGCGGATGCGCCGGTCGGTGTCGGCGATCAGGGATTGCAGCTCGCGCATCGCGGTCTCGAGGTCGCGGCGCTGGGCCTCCAGGTCCTCGACGTGGGCCAGCGCCTCGGCGTACTGGTCCTGGGCCAGGGGGTTGACGGGTCCCAGCTGCTCGCGCCGGCGGGCCAGCCGGACGATGCGCTGCCCCAGCGCCGCGCGCTCTTCGTCACTCAACGGCTGCTCCGCCGGCTCGGCGGCCAGCCCGAGCCGCCCGGCGAGGTCGCGCAGCTCGACCTCCGCCTCACCCAGGCGGTCGCGAAGGCGCTGGGCGGCCACCTCGAGCCCGGTCAGCTCCTCGGCGCGCTCCCGCAGCGTGGCCTGAAGGGCGGCCTCGTCCTGCGCGCAGGCGCGAAGCCGCCCGGTCAGGCCCTCGCCGGCGGCCCGGTCGGCCTCGAGCTCGCCGTCGAGGGCCTGACCGTGAGCGTCCGCGGCCTCCAGCCCCGCGGCCAGAGCGGCGGTCAGCCGTTCCGCCCGCGGGAGGAGGTCGCGCGCCCGGGTCAGCCGCGCCCGCTCGGAGTCGGCGCGCGCCGCGCGCTCCCGGCGCCCCCGCTCCGCCTGCTCGGCCAGACGGCGCTCGGCGGCCAGCGCCGCCTCGAGGACGCGGCCGTCGGCGACGAGCCCGGTCGGCTCGGCCTCAGGAACACCCTCGAAGCCGAGCCGACCGGACAGGA
>DATFPO010000019.1:0-1751 GCA_035264745.1 Solirubrobacteraceae bacterium
CGAGCAGGTCGATGCGAATCACCCGGTGGGAGCGGGCCAGCGCCGGCACCGACGGCTGCCACCAGCGAAGGGAGGCGTCGAAGCCGTGCAGCAGGACGATCGCCGGGGCGGTGGCGGGCCCGTCCTCGCGGACCTGCATAGACACTCCCCCGGGCAGGGTCACGAGCGTTCCGATGTCGGCCCGTGCCGGCTTGGTCTCCCGCGTCGTGTAGTAGGCGTTGACGACCAGGGCGACCAGGATGACGATCACCAGCCAGACCACGACCGTGCCCAACCGCCGCACGGCGGCGAGCCTAGCCGAGGACCGACTAGGAGTCGCCGTCGCCGCGCTGGCGCAGGAAGCGCTGGAACTCTCGAGCGATGGTGTCGCCCGAGGGCATCTGACCGGGGCCGATCTCGGTCTCGGAGTCCTCGGCCGCCTGCTCCAGGCGCTCGACGAACGCCTGGACATCGGGGTCGCTCTGGACCGCGAGGTTGACCTGGCGCTCGTACTCGGCGCTCGACTCCTCGAGCTCCGAGGCGTCGACCGAGACGCCCACCAGGCCCTCGAGCTTGCGCACCAGGGCCAGCGCCGCCTTGGGGTTCGGCGCCGCCGCGACATAGTGGGGGACCGCGGCCCACAGGCTGGCCGAGGGGAGGCCTGATTGTGCGCAGCTCGAGTGCAGGACTCCCACGATCCCGGTGGGACCCTCGTAGGAGGAGGAGCGCAGGCCCAGCCGCTCGACCAGCCGCTCGTCGGAGGCCAGCCCCGTGATGGTGACCGGACGGGTGTGCGGCACGTCGGCCAGCAGCGCGCCGAGGGTCACCACCATCTGGACGCCGAGCGCCTCGGACAGCTCCACGACCAGCGAACAGAAGCCGCGCCAGCGCATCGACGGCTCGGCGCCGGCCAGGAGGACCAGGTCGCGAGGGGCGCGGGGAACGCGCGCCTCGTAGATCTCGACCTCGGGCCACACGACCTCGCGGGTCCGCCCCTCGATCAGGCGGATCTTCGGCCGGGTGGCCTGGAAGTCGAAGAACTCGTCGGGATCGATGGCGGCGAACCGCTCGGCGCCCAGCGACGAGCCGACGAACTTCAGCGCCGTGCTGGCTGCGTCCGCGGCGTCGTTCCAGCCCTTGAACGCGCAGACCAGCGCGGGGGCGCGCAGCCCGTCGGGTCGGCGATCCCAGATCAGCGGGGGCATGGAGGCACCGTAGCGAATGCGGCGTTGCCCTCCGCCGCATCGCAGCCGCGGCTTCGACCCGGGCGCGAGGGCGTCGCCAGCCACGCCAACGTGGGCGCCGCGTTCGCCCCCGCCGCCAGGCCGCGGCCAGCTAGTGGCGCCCCGTCGCCTTCGCGCGACTCGGCTGCCGGCCGTTCGCCATCAGCGCACCGGCCCCGGCCTCAGCGACCGGCGAACCCCGCTCCGGGACGGCACAGTGGCGAGACTAGATTTCGTCCCGGAGCGGTAGGGGTCTGGTGGCCCATCCGGTCTTCAAAACCGGCAGGGCGTGGCAACCCCACGCTTGGATGGTTCGATTCCATCGCCGCTCCGTGGCGAGAAGGCGCTGCACAGCGCGCGCTTTTCGCTAAAGGGCGATCGCGGCTTCGCTGTGGCGTCTGCGAGGCGATCCATCGAAATACCGCTATGCGGGCGCTTTCGACAGTCGCGCAACAGTCGCGCACCCTGCCCGGCTGAGGAGCCCGGCCCTGTCTAGGCCGTGCTCGACAGGGCGGGGCGACGTCGTACCCAGAGCGGTTACTGATGGTC